>JAFDKD010000355.1 GCA_019307165.1 Deltaproteobacteria bacterium
GGAACGGATCTTCGCATCGGCCGTTGTGTCATCATCGGTCACGGCGCCGTGGTTCATTGTCGCAGCATCGGAGATCACGTCCTCGTCGGGAGCAATGCCACCGTTCTTGAAGAGGCCGAAATCGGACGCTATTGCATTGTTGCTGCGGGCAGTCTGGTCAAACCGGGCTTGAAAGTCCCCGACTATTCCCTCGTGAGCGGTGTGCCTGCCCGCGTTAAGGGAAAAATTACAAACAAATTCATTGAAAGGCTGCACGCTGGAGCGAAAACATATAAGGAACTGGCCCGGAAATACAAAATAGCGGGCCTGTAAATGGGAAAGGAGGTGATCCATTCAATCTGTAGAAGGTTGGACAATTGCCGGTTAACCGGAACAATTTTGTAAACCCCGAAGAATGAAGGAGGGTGTTATGAAAAAGAAGGGATTATTTCTTGTATTGATCACCGGGCTGGCCCTGGCTTTTGCCATGCCGTCGTCGGCCCTTGCCGCGGACAAACCCATCAAGTGGAAAGTGCAGGGTTTTGTGCCCTCCGGCATGCTGTACCATGACAACATCGTGATGCTGGCGGAGCAGATCAAACGGGTCACCAGCGGCCGCCTCATCTGGCAAGTATTCCCGGGCGGGGCACTGGTGCCGCCCTTCGAAGGGATCAAGGCGGTAAGCGACGGCGTCTATCAGGTCAATTACGGATACACGGCCCAGTGGGTGGGTAAGATCCCCGCGGCCCCTTTGTTTACGGCCGCCCCCGGCGGGTTGAACACCCTGGGCATGATGATGTGGCAGAACGAAGGCGGCGGTCTTGAACTCTGGCAGGAAATGCACGATCGCTACGGATTCAATGTCAAGGTATTCCCGGGCGGGCCCATTTCCATGGAGAGTTTCATGTGGTCCAAAAAGCCCCTACGCAAGCTCGAAGATTTCAAGGGCTTGAAATTCCGCATGATGCCGCTCATGGGCGACGTTCTGGCCAAGCACGGCTTCTCCGTCGTGTTCATGCCGGGCGGCGAAATCATGCCCAACCTCCAGAGGGGCGTCATCACGGCTGCGGAATACAGTATTCCCGCCTTTGACAAGACCCTGGGCATATGGGAGGTCTGCAAGTATGTCATGCTCCCCGGCATCCATCAGCCCGCCTCCTCCACGGAAATCCTCATCAACAAGAAGGCCTGGAAAAAATTGCCGGATGACCTGAAGGTGATCGTGGAAGCCGTCATCGGCAAGTTCAGGCTGGACAACTACCTCTGGATGGAAGACAAAAACCTGGACGCCGTGGACTTTTTCAAGGAAAAGGGCATCGAGATGGTCATGATGGACCCCGAGACCATTTCGACCTTTAACAAATGGGCCGCGGATTATATGGATGAAATGTCGGCCAAGGATGAATTTTTCGCCAAGGTCTGGAAATCCCAGAAGGACTTTGGAAAGCGGTGGTACCCTTACCACAAGTTGTATACGCTGCCGCACGATTAATGGACGTTCAATAGATGTTTGGCGGGGCTGATATCCGACGGCCGCCCCGGCGTCGGATATCGGGCCGTCGCCTTTACCGGAGGAAACGATGGAAAGAGTGCTCCGCGTCATCGATCGAATGAGCGAGTGGGCCGGAAAGACCGCCAGCTTTCTTGTGGCCCTATTGACCCTGGGCATATGCTACGACGTTTTCATGCGTTATGTGTTTGCCAAGCCCACGTCCTGGGCATTTGAATTGGGATATATGACTTATGGCGTTTACGCCATCCTGGGCGCCGCCTACTGCCACCTCATGAAGGGCCATGTGCGTATGGACCTTCTTTACGGCCGGCTTTCTCCAAGGGGACAGGCTCGCATGGACGCCATCTGCTATTTATTCCTGTTCTACCCTCTTTTTTTCGTTCTTATCTGGAAATGCGGAGAACATGCCCTGTGGGCTTGGAGCTTTGGGGAGCGCTCTTCCGTCAGCGTGTGGAGGCCCCGGCTTGGACCATTTAAAATGTTGATATTATTAGGATTTGTTTTATTTTTCCTCCAGGGTACGGCGGAATTCATACGATCGCTGATTATCGGTTTCAAAGGAGAACCCCATGAGTCCTGAGCTGACAACTATTTTAATGATCCTGAGCCTGTTTATTCTTCTGGCCGGATTTCCGCTTGCCTTCGGCGTGGGGAGCATGGGGCTGCTTTTCGGATTTTTGACCTCCGGAGAGGCCTTTCTCTACATGATCCCCCAGCGGGTGGTATCCGGCATTCTTTCGGAGTATATCTTTGCGGCTGTTCCCCTGTTCATCTTCATGGGGACGATGATGCAGACCTCCGGCGTGGCGGAACGGGCCTACCAGGTCCTTCACCGATGGATGAGCGGTGTCAACGGCGGATTGGGCGTTGCGACCATTATGCTGGCCATGCTCTTTGCGGCGACCACGGGCGTTGTCGGCGCTTCGGAAACAGCGGTGGGTCTGCTCGCCATACCTTCCATGTTGAAGGCCCGCTATGCCCCGTCCCTTGCCGCCGGATGCGTGTGCGCGGGCGGCACGCTCGGCATCTTGATCCCGCCCAGTATCATGTTGATCCTGTATGCCCCCATGGCCGGCGTATCCGTCATCCAGATGTTTGCGGGCGCGGTCGTCCCGGGTCTGATGCTCGGATTCGGATATATCATTTATGTCCTCATCCGATCGGCCATCAATCCTGCCATGGGACCCCACTTGCCGCCGGAAGAAAAACTGCAGTTTTTCTCTAAAGAGTCGGTGGCCATGGCCGTCAGGGACCTGCTTCCTCCCCTGGGCATTATCCTGCTGGTGCTCGGTTCCATCTTTTTCGGCATCGCCTCCCCCACGGAAGCGGGTGCGGTCGGGGCTCTCGGCACCACGGTCATGGCACTGGCATACAAACGCCTGACATGGCAAAGTCTGAAAGAGAACTGCTACATGACCATCCGGATCACCTCTATGATCATCGTCATTGCCATTGCATCCAATCTCTTTACAGGCGCTTTTCTCAACGCGGGCTGCGGCCAGGTGATTACGGACTTTCTTCTGTCTCTGGGCTTGGGTAAATGGGGCATTTTCATTACCATACTGACCATCATCTTTTTCCTGGGGATGTTCATCGATTGGATCGGCATTTTGTTGATCACGATCCCCATATTCTCGCCCATTCTTCTGAGTCTCGGATTCGATCCGCTGTGGGTGGGGTTGGTGGTGTGCATCAGTCTTCAGATCTCTTTTCTCACGCCGCCCTTTGCTTATTCCATTTTCTATCTAAAGGGCATCGCGCCGGAAATTGAACTCATTGAGATGTACAAGGGCATCATCCCATTCGTGTTCATTCAGATTGCGGTAACGATCCTCGCCGTCGCATTTCCCGGGCTGTGCCTGTGGCTTCCCAAGCTACTGGCGAGTTAAGGTGGCCTAAGGGGCGGCCAGTCTAATCAGAAGGGGAATTTCGAGAAAACAGTCTGGGATTTCTTGGAGGCTCGTTAAAGGTTTCAGGTGTCAGCAAAACAAGGTGTCTCCGCACAAGAACGGCAGGAAATCAACCTCCGCACAACCCGCAACGCATAACGTGTAACCCTGAACCTTGAACCTCTGAACCCTCAACCTGAGGAGAACGAAATGAGTTCCGCCGCAATTAAGGAAGGCACGCTTTTATGGGAGCCTTCCGAAAAAATGAAGTCGGAGGCCCAGTTAACCGAATACATGGCGTGGTTGAACCGGGAAAAAGGCCTCCGATTCAACAACTACCAGGATCTTTGGGAGTGGTCCGTCACCCGGGTCGGCGATTTCTGGGAATCGGTCTGGAAATATTTCGACATCCAGGCATCCAGGCCCTATGAACGGGTACTTGAAGGCGTCATGCCCAGTGCGCGCTGGTTCCAGGGGGCGGAACTCAACTATGCGGAGCATGCGTTCCGTCGCATGACCTCCGAGCGCCCCGCACTCATGTTCCAGTCGGAAACACAGCCCTTGACCACCGTATCCTGGGAGGAACTCCGGGAAAGCGTGGCATCCGTTGCGGCGGTCCTGCGGCAACTCGGCGTTCAAAAGGGAGACAGGGTGGTGGCCTATCTTCCCAATATCCCCCAAACCATCATCGCATTTCTTGCCGTCGCCGGCATCGGCGCCATATGGTCGAGTTGTTCGCCTGATTTCGGGACCCGCAGCGTGGTGGACCGGTTCAGACAGATTGATCCCAAGGTCCTTTTCGCAGTGGACGGCTACAACTACGGCGGCACGGCCTTTTCCAGAATCGACGCGGTAAAACAGATTCAGGATGCCCTGCCGAGCCTGAAAAAGACGGTGCTGGTCCCCTATCTCAAAACAGGCGGGGAAAACGAGACGCCCCCGGGTCTTCGGGATATCATAATCTGGGACGATGTCCTGGCGGAGCGGGCCGAATTGGCCTTCGAACAAGTCCCTTTCGACCATCCCTTGTGGGTAGTGTACTCCTCCGGCACCACGGGGCTGCCCAAGGGCCTCGTGCACGGCCACGGGGGCGTGCTGCTGGAATTCTTGAAGTTCAAAGGGCTCAACC
>JAFDKD010000980.1 GCA_019307165.1 Deltaproteobacteria bacterium
CCAAGGGGTTCGCCCAGTCCTCCGGAAACCAGGAGGACCCGTTCCACCCGGTCCAACTGGCTGAGGGGAAAATGAATCTTTTCTTCGCTTTCAATGAGATCGCCGCCCGAATACACCGGTATCCCCGATTCCCACACCGTATACTGGTCCGCCTCTTTGGAAACGACCACTCGCCCGTACGGCGACTCCTCGTATTGCACCGCATGTCCGTACTGATCGGACAGGCTTTTCAGTTCAAGATCGCCGTTTGACGCGACCCGGAAAAAAAGGGCGGCAAGGGCCAGAGCCGCGCCCAGCAAAACATACAGTTTTTTATGAAAAATAAGAACCAGCGCCAAAAGAATCAGGAAGGCGGACGTCAGGGCAATGATCGCAAAAGGTTTCAGCCAGTAAACCAGCACAAAGCTGAAAATTGCACCGCCCGCCACATCCCCGATGCCGTCGGTCAGGTAGAGATCGCCGCTGCTGAAAGCATAACCGGAACGTTGGATGACCTTCTGCGCGTGGGGTAGAATAAATCCGATCATCAGGCAATAGGGGGCGGTGGTACACAGGATGGTGAAAAATATGCCGTAAAAGCCGGGGGAGGCGCCATGGGTGAAGAACTGATCCCTTGCCCAGCGGATCAACAGAAGCTGAACCAGGGGCCACACGGAAATGACCAGTAGAAGCAGGGTATAGCCCGTAAGCGTGGGCCGCTTGGCCCCCTTTTCCAGCAGGCTGCCCAAACCGCCCAGCAGCAGCCAGCAGAACAGGACCAGGGATATGGTGATTTCATTCCCCTGAAACTGAGAAAGAAATTCTCTGAGGGTCAGAAGTTGGGTGGTGACGGATGTGATGCCGGTCCCGATGATGCTCCAGACGATGAGCCGCTTCACGTATGTCGATGGGGTGGCACCCATGGTGGTATCACAAACTTTTGGTCACCGTGGAGGTGAAAAAATTTTCGATTTCCGATTTTTAGAGGGCCTTATTCGTTCACGGATAACCGAATTCCGGTTCAGGGTATGGAGACTGCATCGATCCATAAGACATTTATCTCGCAAAGGTTGCAAAGAAAAACATTTAAAAAAGACTTTGCCTGGACCTGATAAGTGGACACCTCCAGGTCGCTCTCCCGCCAGGCGTCCCCGGGTAAACCCGCCTTCAGGCAGAGGTGTTCGAGGAATTCCTCCGTCTTCGGCAGTTGTTCCCAAACCTGGGGAAGAAACGTGGACTGGCGGTATCCCTTTTTGATGATCACGCCGTCAATGCCGGGCCTGAGCTTTTTGATAAGATCGTCGCCCCCCGCATAGTCGAGCCGTTGGGGCTCGGTCAGGATGCTGATTTCGATCCTGACGTCTTTCCACTCCCGTTGCGAGACGGGCCTGAACCGGGGGTCCCGAAAGGCTGCGTTGCCCGCATTGACGCGGATGCCTTCGATCAGCGATTCCCGGGGAATAATATGCCCGATGCACCCCCTGAGCCCGCCCCTGATGGTGAGGGTGACAAAGGTGCCCCGGGGCGCCTTGTAGATCTCCGGAAGGCCGGATTCCGACCGCCCCGTTTCCGTGCGGTCGTTCAGGGCATTGTCGATGGTCTCCCTGGCCGCTTCCAGGAGGTACTTTCCCTCTTCTTCGGTCAATTTCGTGCGTTGCGTCACGCCCCTCTCCTTTTTTACCTGGTCGTCGCCGGTCGTCGCCGCGGCCCCCATGGCATCCGATAGAAACCCCGCATGAGACAGCCAGGCGGCCCACAGGAAGACACACACAAGCAAGCCATACATCAGGCGCCGCTTTGAGGCGGCCTTGTCCAGATGCTTAAGGCACGTGCACCCTAACGTTGCAAAAGTCGAGGATGCCCCAGATCTAAGGCGCCAAGGGTGAAGCCGTAGTACTTTACCGCGAACCCTTGGCAACGCAGGAGATGGGGTATTCTCGGCTTTCCCGAAGGGTAAATAAAATGGCAACTTTTCACTGGTTTCATGATACCACTTGCGGTTAATTCCAAAATGCAAGTTGAAAAGCCGGAAAAGGTCTATAATTATTTGTTTTAAACCCATTTTGCCATTTTATTTATGCAACTAAAGGGTCCACAATGGCCCTCACCTCCGTAATCCTGAAACGGACCGCCGCATGAATCATTTTGGCGGCCTCCTCTCCCACGGCCTTGGCAATGTCCTCTCTTACCTGCGTGTAGAAACCGCCGCTGGTTTCAATGTCCAGGGCTTCCAGGTATACCCTGGCCCCCTTCCAGTCAAAGACCGTATCGCCCGGCTCCACCACGATAAATACCGCCTTTGGGTTTTCCTTGAGGTTCCGGAGAGAGCGGTTTTCTCCGATCCCCATGACCACGGTGTTTTCATCGATCATCTGAGGCGATCCGAATACCGCCACATTGGGCTCCCCCGCACTGTTGACGGTGCTCAACGCACCGATCCGCGGTCGTTTATTGAAAATATTCATCAATTCCGTGCGGTCCATGATTTATGATTTTCATTTACATTACAGGAGCGACCAAACCAGGTCAAGCCAAGGCCTGACTCCCACAGGGTGTTTTTGTCCTATTCCATCAAAGGAATAATATCAGATAGTTGAAGAAACTTTCGCGGGGATGCCAAAATGCTAAATCATTTCCTTCTATGCCTTGAAAGTTTAAAAAGGCTGAAGTTCCTGGAAGCCGATCCATGGCCCATTACGTTTTATCTTAATAGAAAGTACCTTTTCCACGAGTGCCAACCTTCATAAAGAGTTCTTTTTTTACAAGATCAGAAAGATCCCGGTGTGCGGTGCGCTTGGCAACGCCCGTGAGTTGCTGGTACTCTGAATTCGCAATGTTACCAGTTCCCTTAACATGCTCTATAGCCTTTAGTTGCCGATCACTGAGGT
>JAFDKD010000029.1 GCA_019307165.1 Deltaproteobacteria bacterium
CTGGAAGCCCTTGAGGCCGACCATGATTACCTGCTGAAGGGCGACGTGTTTACATCGGACGTGATTGAGACCTGGATCTCCTACAAAATGGAAAACGAGGTCCAGGCCATCGATCTGCGGCCCCATCCCTGGGAGTTTGCGCTGTATTATGATATTTAATCTGTTTCCGTTCAGAAACGGCCCTTTTTCACAATTTCGGCGTCAATCTGCGGAGTTAGTTGTGCGACGTACGGTACATCGTACGTCTCCGCCCAACTCCTTGATTTCCTAGAACTTGTAAAAAATTGCTCATTTCTGAACCGGAAACGACCTGGCACTCAAATTTCATTTTTATATTGAGTACGGTAAAGACCCATGCCTTTAATATCAAATACCTCCTAATTGCCATCCAAGAAAAGCCTCCGGTTTATTCCGGGGGCTTTTTTTCTTTCATAATGCCGGCTGATGCCGCACACACGACAGCGCCTGAAAGGCTATCGAGACTTCGTCATTGGATATTCCTTGTTCGATATTCAATATTCTCCCTAATTTGTTTTTCCCCTTAATTGCGCTATGATGACGACCGGCCCTTGAACCGTGCCGCCCCGGCGCAAACCCAGGGAATCCGGCCCCCTTGACCGGACGGAAATTCGAACGGATGAAACCTGACCTGAAAAGCCTCAAGTCCGCATGCCCGGAGGTGGACGAACGCTTTCTCAAAGAGCACCTGTCCCGGCTCAGCGACGCTTATTTCGCCCGTTTTCCGAAAAAAGAACTCTACCGTCACGTCAACGGACTGGCGGGGCTGTCGCCGGAACGCCCCGTGGAGGTGTCGGCAACGGTTCGTCGGGATGGCAGCGTGGATATTACGGTCCTGGCATTCGACTATCCCTTCGAGTTCTCCATCATCACGGGGATCCTGGCGGGAATGGGTTTCAGCATCCTTTCAGGCGATATCTTTACCTACGGACAGGCCGCCGCCCCTGAACCCCGCAAAGGGCCGGGGCGGCAACTGCGGTCCCGGGGGAAATTCGTTCCAGACCCGCTCAAGAGACGCCGCATCATCGATCACTTTACCGGTCATGCGGACACGACCCTGTCTTTCAAGGCCTGGGCGTCCCAGCTGAAAAATAACCTTCACGACATTATCGGGCTTATGGAGCAGGGCGGGGAGCCCTCTGCTGCTGAAGCCCGGCACCGGGTAAACGACATGGTGGTGCGGCGCCTGGCCCAAATGGATTCCGGGGCGGCCCCTTTTCTTTACCCCGTCAAGATCCACATCAACAACGACCACGAGCATTTTACCCGCCTGCGGGTGGTGGCCGAGGACACCCCCGCTTTTCTCTATTCCCTGAGCAACGCCCTTTCCCTGAACCGGGTCCAGATCGAACATGTTCGGATTCGCACCATCGGCAGCCGGATCGAAGACCGGATCGATCTGGTGGACGCAACAGACCGGAAAATCACCGATCCCGACGTCCTGGACCACGTGCGCCTGTCCGTGCTCCTGACCAAGCAATTCACCTATTTCCTCTCCAAATCGCCCGATCCCCACGCCGCGCTTTCCAGGTACGAACAACTTGTCAGGGATGTTCTCACCCTCCCGGAAAAGGGGCGGTGGATGGAATTGCTGACCAATCCCCATACGCTCCGGGACCTGGCGCGGCTCCTTGGGGCAAGCGACTTTCTGTGGGAGGATTTCATACGTCTGCAATATGAAAGCCTGCTGCCCATGTTCGAACCCCATGTTCGCGGCCGGCGTTTCAGCGAAGGGGTGGAAACGGTCGAGGAACGGTTGGCGCAGGCCGTTGCCGAAGTCGAGACCCTGGAGGGGCAAAAGGAGGCCCTCAACCGGTTCAAGGACCGCGAGATCTTTCTGATCGATCTGGATTACATCCTACACCCGGAAACCGAATTCGCCGCGTTTTCGGAGAAGCTCTCCGTATTGGCCGAAAGCGTGGTGCGGGCGGCCACCCGTCTCGTTTACGAGGACCTGGCCGGGCGGTTTGGAAAGCCCAGGACCATTGCGGGCATCGAGGCGAGACTCGCGGTGACGGCACTGGGAAAACTCGGCGGCAGGGCCCTCGGCTACGCATCCGACATCGAGCTTCTCTACGTTTACAGCGACAACGGCCGGACAGACGGTCCCGAGGTCATTACAAACCTGGAATTCTACGACCGCCTGGTTAAAGGGGTGTCGCGCTTTATCGAGGCCAAGCGGGAGGGTATCTTTCACATCGACCTCAGGCTTCGGCCCTTTGGCAGCGCCGGTCCTCTGGCCTCCAGCCTGGAGAATTTCTGCAAGTATTATGGGGCCGATGGCGGGGCGCATTCCTATGAACGGCTGGCCCTGGTCCGCCTGCGCGCCATCGGCGGGGACGGCGCTTTCGGCGCCCAGGTGGAACGGTTGCGGGATGAGATGATTTATGCCACGAATTGCGTCGACTTCGAAGAGGTGCGCAGCCTGAGGGAGAAGCAATTCGAGGAAAAGGGCCGAAAGGGCGGGCCGAACGCCAAGTTCAGCGCCGGGGGGCTGGTGGATCTGGAGTACGGGGTCCAGAGTCTGCAGGTCATGTACGGCAAGGAAGGTCCGCAGCTGAGATCGCAGAAAATTCACGATGCCCTGGGCGCATTGACCGAGGTGGGGATATTGGAACCCGACGAATTCCTGCAGATGGATTCGGCCTATGTGTTCTTGCGACGTCTGATCAACGGCATGCGCATGCTTCGAGGTTCGGCGGAAGACCTCTTTCTGCCGGACCCGAAATCCGACGAATTCGATCATCTGGCTCGGCGAATGGGTTACGAAAAGGTCGGCGGACTGATCCCGGGCCAGCAATTGAGGATCGATTACGAGACCCATACGGCGGCGGTAAGGGCCTTTGTGGAACGTCAGTTCGGTCGCGAGACCCTTCCCGATCCCAAGACCGGAAGCGTGGTGGACCTGGTTATGTCCGAAGGATTGCCCGATGACATGATCGGGCGCGTGCTGCGCGACGCCGGGTTTAAAAATGTCCGTCGCGCCTATCTCAACCTCAAACGTCTGGCAGGCGAAGGCGAGCGGAGAGATGCCTTTGCCAAACTGGCCGTGCTGGCATTTGACGTTTTATCCATGAGACCGGACCCCGATATGGCGCTCAACAACTGGGAGCGGTTTATTCATACCACGCTCAGCCCGGCGTTTCAGTACGGGATCTTCCTCTCCCAACCCATGCGGCTCGAGATCCTTTTGAGCGTCTTTTCCGTGAGTCAGTTTCTGGCGGACACCCTGATCCGCAATCCCGGTTTCCTGGACTGGTTGATCATTCCGGAGATCCTCCACAAAACCCGCCGCACCGAAGACCTGACCGCCGAACTGAGAAGGGCCGCGGCTGTCAGCAGGCGTCACGGGGAGTGGCTCAATGAACTGCGCAGGTTCAGAAGACGTGAAATCCTGCGCATCGGGACCCGGGACATTTGCCTGGGGGTCGATCCCGGGGAGGTGATGCGGGAGTTGTCGATCCTGGCCGACGCGATTACGCGGGTAGCGGTGGAAAAGACCTGGCAGCGCCTCGAGGACGAGGGACGGCTCCCCGAATCGCCGGGGGACCTGGAAACCCGTTTCTGCGTCATGGCCTTCGGCAAGCTGGGGGGCAATGAACTCAACTACAGTTCCGATATCGATCTCATGGGGCTTTACGACGAAGATGGCGTTTCAAGCGGGCCGGGATTGGACAGGGACGGACTTAAAAGGGCGTACGGGCGGGTCATGGAATCGCTGAGATCGGACCTGTCCGACCATACCGAGGAGGGTTATGCCTACCGCGTCGATCTTCGCCTGCGGCCTTTCGGGGCCTCCGGCGACCTGGTGCCCACGTTGAACGGGTTGCTGAAGTATTACCGGCAGAGGGCGTCCCTGTGGGAAATCCAGGCGGCCTTCAAGCTGCGTCCCGTGGCGGGCAACATCTCCCTGGGATACGGATTTCTGGAAAGACTTAAGCCGATCCTGGTGGAGCGGAGAGACAGGGGACGCATTGTGGATTCCATCGAACATATGCGCCGAGCAGCCGTTCGCGCCACGGCCCGGGGCATCCAACGGGGGACCGACGTCAAGAGCGGCTTCGGGGGGCTGCGGGATGTGGAATTCCTGGTCCAGGGTCTTCAGCTGATTCACGCCCCGGATAATTCCATGCTGCTGGAAGGAAACACCCTGCTGGCGTTGGACGCTCTGCACGAGGCGGGGATCCTGGAGGAAACCGTTACCGGACAACTCAAGGAAGACTACATTTTTCTCAGAAGAATCGAACATTTCCTGCAAATTCTGGAAGATCGACAGATTCACGTCCTTCCCAGGGACCCGGCCGAATTGGACGCCCTGTCAAAAAAAATGCTTGGCCCCGAAGCGGATGCGGCCGGTTTTTTGGAGGGCCTGGATGTGCGCCTCAAGCGGATCAACGACCTTTATGAAACGCACTTGTTAAAGAGGCGGAGGGAGAGATAAGGCATTGAACATTGAACAGTGAACATTGAACATAGGTGGTGTAGCGGGTTGCGAAATGCAAGATGCTGGATACAAGATACAAGATGCCGGATACGGATGTGGGTTACGCGTTACCAGTTACGAGTCTTGGGTTGAGAGCTAACTTCTTCAGCCGTCTGTTGCCGGTTGTCCGTCGTTGCAGGGCGTTATTCCATCTGCAAAACCCCCGTGCAGCGGGGGTCAGAGTTTTCTGGCTATGCCATCCCGGAAAAGCGGACCGTGGCTTCGCCAGGTTGAGGTTCAGGTTGAGGTCGAGAAAAAGATGAAGAAATGATTCGATTTATTTCTCAACCTTAGCCTTAACCTCAGCCTCAGCCTATTTTTCCTGCCCCCTATGGGGGCGGCCTAAAAGCCGGGTCCTATGGGCCCGGATCTTTATATAATATCCACACTATTTATACTGAAAACAAATGATTAATTCTTCCCTGTGAAAGCCGGCGGTGCGGCGCATCGCGTTGCAAAATTGTCGTTTTTTCATTGGGGCAGGTTCTATGCCGTGCCGGCAGGGCCTTTAAAAACCAGGCCGGCGGCCTGCCCGGCCCGGATATGCGTGTTTGGCAAAAACCAGGCCGGCGGCCTGCCCGGCCCGGATATGCGTGTTTGGCATTATGTTTGCTAATACTTAAGTCTCGGAACTTGTACAATTTATTGAACTGAAGCGTTTTTAACGACCTCTTTGCTTATGTCGGCCACATGGAATAATGGAATGTTGGAACAATGGAATAATGAGCTGGAATAGAAACCCAATATTCCAATATTCCATCATTCCAATTGTGAACGAAGTGAACTAAGTTCTATTCTTCCAGCAGTGTGTCGGACTTACCTTGTAAGTACTTGAAATCATTAGGCCGGCTATTTTGAACCACAAAAATAAATGCCATGAAATCAACTGGTTACAGGGTGTCTCCTACGCAAGAGCGACAGGCTCCTAGTAGAGAAAATTTCCGGCACCCTGTGCCGTAGAGGGATGTGAGACTTATGGAATCCGACCAGTGCAAGAAATTCGGCCGATTCCCGGATCGGCAGGGCCTTTATGACCCTAGACTGGAGCATGACGCCTGCGGGGTAGGTTTTGTGGTCAATGTGGATGGACGGCAGGATCACGAGATCGTGGAAAAGGGCGTTGAGGTGCTTAAGAACCTGCTCCATCGCGGGGCTATCGGCGGTGACCAGAAAACGGGGGACGGCGCCGGCATTCTGTTTCAGGTGCCGGACCGGTTTTTCAGGCGGGAAAGCGGCAATTCGGGTTTCGATCTGCCCGATCCCGGCGCTTACGGTGTGGGCATGGTGTTCATGCCGCGGTCCTCGGAGGCCAGGGAGAGTTGCGCCCGGGTTGTGGAGCGGACCTGTTCCGAAGAGGGCCTGAAATTTTTGGGGTGGCGCAACGTGCCCGTGGACGAGACCGCCATCGACGGCCAGGCCAAGGCTGAAATGCCGGTCATTATGCAGTGTTTCGTGGATGGGAAGGGTCTCGACCCGGATGCCCTGGAGCGAAAGCTCTATGTGGCCCGCCGCCGGATGGAGAAAGGTGTCGTGGGACGGGAAGCGGCGGCCGACAGCTTTTATGTGTGCAGCCTGTCCGCCAGAACTCTGTTGTACAAAGGCCTGTTCACGGCGCCGCAACTAGAGGCCTTCTATCCGGACCTGAGCGATACGGAGGTTGTCAGCGCCCTGGCCGTGGTACATCAGCGCTACAGCACCAATACCTTTCCCTCGTGGCAGCTGGCCCAACCTTTTCGTTATCTTTGCCACAATGGGGAGATCAACACCCTCAAGGGCAATCTGAACCTCATTCGGGCGCGGGAACCCCGGCTGGCATCGCGTCTCTTCGGAGACGATATCAAGAAGCTCCTGCCCATTATCGACGAACGGGGAAGCGATTCGGCCTGCCTGGACAATGCCTTCGAACTGCTGGTGGGCGCCGGTCGCTCCCTTGCCCACGCCATGCTGATGCTTGTTCCGGAGGCATGGGGGGTCAAGTATCCCCTGGGGCCGGACCAGCGAGGTTTTTTCGAATACCACGCCGGTTTAATGGAACCGTGGGACGGCCCGGCCGCCGTCGCCTTCACCGATGGGAGGGAGGTGGGCGCCATCCTGGACCGAAACGGCCTGAGGCCGGCCCGCTATACCATCACCAAGGACGGCTTCATGGTCTTTGCCTCGGAAGCGGGCGTACTGGATCTGCCCCCGGAGGAGATCGCCGAGAAAGGGGCGCTCCGGCCCGGCCAGATGATCCTGGCGGACCTGTCCAAACAGCGGGTCCTCAAAAACGGCGAAATCAAGAATATTTACGCGCGGCGGCAGCCTTACCGCCGGTGGGTGGAGGAAAACAGGATCAGCCTCCGCGGTTTCTTCGGGAGCGTGGAATCGATTCAACCGGACCTGGAAAAGCTTCTGTTTCGTCAGAAACTGTTCGGGTATACGCGGGAGGACCTGCAGATGATCTTGGAGCCCATGGCCTTGGACGGTCAGGAACCGGTAGGCTCCATGGGCGCGGATTCGCCCCTGGCCGTCTTTTCGGAGAAAAACCAGCTGCTTTTCAATTATTTCAAACAGCTCTTCGCCCAGGTGACCAATCCGGCCATCGACCCGGTAAGGGAAGAACTGGTCATGTCTCTGATGACGTTCATCGGCAACCCGAGCGACATCCTTTCCGAAGCGCCCCAGAGCAGTCGCCTCGTGAAGCTCCTTCACCCCATTCTGTCCAACGAAGACCTGGAGCGTGTGAAAAATCTCAACGTGGACGGTTTTCGCTCCGAAACCATTCCCATCGGGTTTCCGGCGGACGGATCGGACGGGGCCCTGGAGGCGGCCCTCGCAGGGATCGGAAGGGAGTGCGAGCGCGCCGTGGCGGAAGGGAATTCCCTGATTATCCTCAGCGACCGTGACCTGCCCCGGAATCAGGCGCCCATCCCCTCCCTTCTGGCGGCGTCCGCCGTAAACCAGCGCTTGATTCGGCAGGGAGTTCGCACCTCCTCGGGCATCTTCCTGGAAACCGGAGAGGCCAGGGAAGTCATGCACCTGGCGCTGCTGCTGGGCTACGGCGCCACGGCCGTCAATCCCTACCTCGCCTTCGAGACCATCGCCGCCATGAGCGAACGGAAAGAACTCGGCAAACCCGTGGGTACGGGAAAGGCCCTGGAGAACTACATCAAGGCCCTGTGCAAGGGATTGCTCAAGATCATGAGCAAGATGGGCATATCCACATTGCGAAGTTACCGAAGCGCCCAGATATTCGAGGCGGTGGGACTCAACACGGATGTGGTGGACGCCTATTTCCCGGGCACGCCGTCGCGGGTGGAAGGGATCGGCCTCGAGCACATCGCGGCCGAAGCCCTGAACAGACGCGCCTTGGCGGTCAATGACGAACCCGATGCCCCGAACATCCTGCCCGACGGTGGGTTTTACCGTTACCGCAGGGACGGGGAGCGGCACCAGTTAACGCCGGAGGCCATTACCGCCTTGCAGCAGGCGGTACGGAAAAACGACGATGCCCTGTACCGCGCGTACGCGGCCATGATCAACAACCAGATCAGAAAGACCTCGACGCTGCGGGGCATGTTCCACTTCAAACCCACCACTGCCATCCCCCTGGAGGAGGTGGAGCCCGCCACGGAAATCATGAAACGGTTTGTCACCGGCGCCATGTCATTCGGCTCCATCAGCCGGGAAGCCCACGAGACCATGGCCATTGCCATGAACCGGATCGGCGGCATGAGCAACTCGGGAGAAGGGGGCGAAGACCCGGCACGATACGTGCCGCTTCCCAACGGCGACAGCCGCTCCAGCGCGGTCAAGCAGGTGGCGAGCGGCCGTTTCGGCGTGACCGCCGAATACCTGGTCCATGCCAGGGAATTGCAGATTAAAGTGGCTCAGGGGGCCAAGCCCGGAGAGGGCGGGCAGTTGCCGGGACACAAAGTGAACCGGGAGATCGCCCGGGTTCGATACTCGACACCGGGCGTCACGCTGATTTCACCCCCGCCCCACCACGACATCTATTCCATCGAAGACCTGGCCCAGCTCATTTTCGATCTCAAGAACGCCAACCCCGAAGCCCGCATTTCCGTCAAGCTGGTTTCCGAGATCGGTGTGGGCACCGTTGCCGCGGGCGTGGCAAAAGGGCATGCGGACATGATTCTCATCAGCGGCTACGACGGCGGCACGGGCGCGTCTCCCCTTTCCTCCATGCGGCACGCGGGCACGCCGTGGGAACTGGGCCTGTCCGAGACCCAGCAGACGCTGGTGCTCAACAAACTTAGGGGCCGCGTCCGGATCCAGGCCGACGGGCAGATGAAGACCGGTCGGGATGTCGTTATCGCGGCCCTTCTGGGTGCCGAAGAATTCGGCTTTGCCACCATCGCCCTGGTGGTGCTTGGCTGCGTCATGATGCGCAAATGCCAGACCAACACCTGCCCGGTAGGCATCGCCACGCAGGACCCGGAACTTCGCCGGTTTTTCAACGGCAAGCCTGAATATCTCCAGAATTTTTTCAGAATGGTGGCCGAAGAGGTCAGGGAACTGATGGCGCGCCTCGGTTTTCGAAAAATGGATGACCTCGTCGGCCGGTCCGATCTCCTGGAGATGAACCGGGCCATCGAATTCTGGAAGTCCAGGGGCCTTGATTTTTCAAGGATTTTTCACCGGCCCGATTCGGACGGTCCGTTCCGGTGCGTGGAGCGCCAGGATCACGCCATCCAGGATGTCCTGGACAGGGAACTGATCTCACGGGCGGAAAAGGCCCTGACCGCCAAAGAGCGCGTGACCATGGACCTGTCCATCCGGAA
The DNA here is from genome assembly GCA_019307165.1 of Deltaproteobacteria bacterium. GTDB lineage: Bacteria > Desulfobacterota > DSM-4660 > Desulfatiglandales > Desulfatiglandaceae > JAFDKD01. The sequence continues at coordinate 9,283 of JAFDKD010000029.1, forward strand.
CGTCAACCGCACCACCGGCGCCATGCTCTCCGGCGAGATCGCCAAGCGTTACGGCCATGCCGGGCTGCCGGAGGACACCATCGTGTGCCGGTTCAGCGGCGCCGCCGGTCAGAGCTTCGGCGCGTTCGGCGCGGCAGGGCTTACGCTTATTCTGGAAGGCGAAGCCAACGATTACCTGGGCAAAGGGCTTTCCGGCGCCAAAATTATCGTGAAACCCTATCAGGGTTCCGACTTCGACCCCTCGGAAAATATCGTGGCCGGCAACGTTATCCTCTACGGCGCCACCGGGGGGGAAGTGTTTCTGCTGGGAATGGCGGGGGAGCGTTTCGGCATCCGCAACAGCGGGGCATGCGCGGTGGTGGAAGGCGTCGGGGATCACGGGTGCGAGTACATGACGGGCGGAAAGGTCGTGGTGCTGGGCGAGACCGGCATCAATTTTGCCGCGGGCATGAGCGGCGGCATCGCATACGTCTACGATCCGGAGAGGAAACTGGACAGCCGGTGCAACCTGGACATGGTCGACCTGGAACTGCTCACCGAAGCGGAAGACATTGCCGAACTCAAGGGCCTGATACAAAAACACCTTGAATACACGGGCAGTCAAAAGGCCCGGGGTATCTTGGATAATTGGGAAGTCTGCCTGCCCTTTTTCGTCAAGGTCTTTCCCATGGAGTACCGAAGGGTCCTGGGTTTGATGAGCAAGGAAGACGAAGCAACCGAGAGGGAAGAAATCCAGCATGGGTAAATCAAAAGGCTTTCTGGAAATCGAACGCAAAGAACCCGAATACCGTCCCAAGGCGGAACGGCTTCGGGACTACCGGGCCGTCGAACGGCAGCCGACCAAGGCGGAAATTCAAGAACAGGCCGCGAGATGCATGGATTGCGGGACCCCGTTCTGCCATGCCTACGGTTGTGCCGTGTCCAACCTGATCCCCGAGTTTAACGAATGGGTCTACCGCGGCAGGTGGCGGCAGGCCCTGGACCTGCTGCTGTCCGCCAACAATTTTCCCGAGTTTACCGGCCGGGTGTGCCCCGCCCCGTGCGAGGCGGCCTGCGTGGCCGGGCTGTCAACCGAACCGGTAAGCATACGGCAGATCGAGCTTGCCATTATTGAAAAGGGCTTTGAAGACGGCGCGTTGTCTTCCCGGCCGCCGCGCCGGCGCAGATCCGGGCGGGTTGCCGTGATCGGTTCCGGTCCGGCGGGGCTGGCGGTCGCCGATACCCTGAACAGGGCGGGATACGGGGTGACGGTTTACGAGAACGCGCCTCGGCCCGGCGGGATTCTCACTTACGGCATCCCCGATTTCAAGCTGGAGAAGTGGGTCGTGGAACGCCGAATCAGGCTCATGGAGGCGCAGGGCGTCGTTTTCGAGACAGGGGTCAACGCGGGGGAAGATATCTCCTATCGCTATCTGAAAAAGCGGTTTGACGTGGCCTGCCTGGCCTGCGGCGCACAGGCGCCGAGGGACCTTGCCGTACCCGGCCGGGACCTGGGCGGCATCCACTTTGCCATGGATTACCTGACCCAACAGAACCGCCGGATCGCCGGCGAACCCGTTGCCGGGGAAGACATCAGCGCCACGGGTAAACGGGTGGTGGTCATCGGCGGCGGGGACACGGGTTCGGACTGCCTGGGGACGGCCCTTCGCCAGGGGGCCGAGCGCGTCTATCAACTCGAGATCCTGCCCCGGCCGCCCGAGAAGCGGGCGGAACACACCCCCTGGCCGCAGTGGCCGGTCATGCTTCGGCGGACGCATGCCCACAAGGAAGGGGGGGAGTTGCGCTGGTCCATGATGACAAAGGAAATCACCGGACAAAAAGGCCGTGTCCGTAAGCTGCGCTGCGTGGAGGTGAATTGGCAAAGCCCCGGAAAGGGGCTCCCGCCTCAACCCGTGGAAATGGCGGGCACCGATTTTGAAATAGATGCCGACCTGGTGCTTGTGGCCATGGGTTTCAGCGGTCCGGGAAAAAACCGGCTGGTGGACGACCTTGACATGGAGCCGGACGACCGCGGCAATATCAAAACCGATGACGGGAAAATGACCAGCGTGGAAGGGATCTTTGCTGCAGGCGACATGGCCATGGGGCAATCCCTGGTGGTCAAGGCCATCGCGGACGGACGGAAGGCGGCACAAGGAATCATGGCATATTTGAAGGGAAAACATTGAATATCGAACATCGAACAAGGAATGTTGAATGTCGAAGGCATTCCGTCGTCCACGACCAAATGATGCCATAAATCTTTTCTGGATCTATCGACCATGTTGGGTTATAAACCCGTCATTGGTTCACCGCGGGCTTGCGGTGGGGGCCTTCCGCCTGCAAGCCTTTTTTTGACCTGAAACGGGCCGGGTGTTCGATAATAATACTTAACTATTTGGTTTTATAAGAAAAACTATGAAGGCTCTCCTTGCTTTAGAAGACGGAACGCTGTTCAAAGGGCGCTCCTTTACCGGCCCGTGCGATGTGACCGGAGAGGTGGTATTCAATACCAGCATGTCAGGCTACCAGGAGGTCCTGACAGACCCCTCGTATCGCGGCCAAATGGTCACCATGACCTATCCTCTGATCGGCAATTACGGCATCAACGACCAGGACATCGAATCGGATCGGATTCATGTGAAGGCATTCCTCATCAAGGAGTGCCAGGAATATCCCAGCAATTGGCGGTCACAGCGAAGCCTGGCCGACTACCTCATCGCCGCCCATATCCCCGGCATGGAGGGGCTCGACACCAGGGCGCTCACACGCCATATTCGTTTGCAAGGGGCCATGCGGGCCGCGCTTTCCACCGAAGAAACGGACCCCGACGCCCTCGTCGAAAAGGCCAGGCATTCGGCAGACATGCTCGGGGCGGACCTGGTCAAGGAAGTGACTTGCAGGGAACCCATGCTGTGGCAGGACGGGAGGCCGGTCCCGCTGGCGGGCGGCCTCGATCAATTCCAATGGCCGGAGGCGAAAGGGGCCTGGCGCGTCGTGGCCGTGGACTACGGCGTCAAGTACAACATCCTCAGATCATTGGAAAAACATGGGTGCACCATCCTGGTGGTGCCCGCCGATACTGCCGGTGAAAGCATCACCCGGCTCGATCCGGACGGACTCTTTCTCAGCAACGGGCCGGGGGATCCGGCCGCTGTCACCTATGCCGTGGACACCATCGCCGCGCAGATCGGCGAGCGCCCCATTTTCGGGATCTGCCTGGGACACCAGCTGGTGGGGCTGGCTCTGGGCGGGAGTACGTTCAAACTGAAGTTCGGGCATCGCGGGGCCAATCAGCCCGTGAAGGATCTGGCCACCGGCAAGGTGGAGATCACGTCCCAGAATCATGGGTTTTGCGTAGACATGGATTCCCTGAAGGATCAGGACGTGGAGTTGAGCCACATCAATCTGAACGACAACACGGTGGAGGGCCTCGTCCATAAGAAGGTCCCCCTGTTCTCCGTGCAATATCATCCGGAGGCATCGCCGGGACCGCATGACGCGGCCTACCTGTTCGATCGCTTCGTGGAGATGATGGAAAAATATAGAAAAAGCTGATAGCTCATAGCTCAAAGGTGGAAGGGGATTTTGGAATTCGGAGAATATCGAATAACGAATATTGAACAAGGAATATCGAAGGAACAAAGAACCAGGAACGAAGAACGAGGAACATCAAACGGCTGACGAAGTCAGCCCGCAACCCGAATCATGCCCAAACGCACAGACATAAAAAAGATCCTTATCATCGGTTCCGGACCCATTGTCATCGGCCAGGCCTGCGAGTTCGACTACTCCGGGACCCAGGCCTGCAAGGCCCTCATGGAAGAGGGCTACGAGGTGGTGCTGGTCAACAGCAACCCCGCCACCATCATGACGGACCCCGAAACGGCCCACAGGACCTATTTGGAGCCGATCACCCCTGAGATGGTGGCAAAGGTGGTGGAAAGGGAGAGACCCGATGCGGTCCTTCCCACCCTGGGCGGTCAGACCGGGCTCAATACGGCCGTGAGCATCGCGGAAACCGGCCTTTTCGACCGACTTGGCATTGAACTGATCGGCGCGTCCATCGCCGTCATACAAAAGGCGGAAGCCCGGGAACAGTTCCGGGACGCCATGAATCGGATCGATCTGCGGGTGGCCGACAACCGCATCGTGCGGAACATGGACGAGGCGCGGGCCGCCGCCGAAGCGATCGGGTATCCGGTGATTATTCGTCCCAGTTTTACCATGGGCGGCGCGGGCAGCGGCGTGGCCTACAACCGGGAGGAAATGGAAACCATCACCAACGCCGGTCTGGACGCCAGCATGATCTCCGAAGTCATTATGGAGGAATCGCTGATCGGGTGGAAAGAGTTCGAACTGGAGGTGATGCGGGACTTCAAGGACAACGTGGTCATCATCTGCTCCATCGAGAATTTCGATCCCATGGGGGTTCACACGGGCGACAGCATCACGGTGGCCCCGGCCCAGACCCTGACCGACCGGGAATATCAGGCCATGAGGGACGCGGCCATCGATATCATCAGGGAGATCGGGGTGGAGACGGGCGGGTCCAACATCCAGTTCGCCGTTCATCCGGAAAACGGGGAAATGGTGGTCATCGAGATGAACCCGAGGGTCTCCAGGAGTTCCGCCCTCGCATCCAAGGCCACCGGTTTCCCCATCGCCAAAATCGCCGCCAAGCTGGCCGTCGGATATACCCTGGACGAAATTCCCAACGACATCACGCGGGAGACCCTTGCCTCGTTCGAGCCCACCATGGACTACTGCGTGGTCAAGGTCCCCCGATGGACCTTCGAGAAGTTCCCGGGTTCGGAGGATATCCTCACCACGTCCATGAAGTCCGTGGGCGAAACCATGGCCATCGGCAGGACCTTCAAGGAGGCCCTGCACAAGGCCGTACGGTCCCTGGAAATCGGCCAATTCGGTCTGAGGGGGGGAACGTCGCCTGAACCGGATCTGCACGAGATCGAACAGCACCTCATCAACCCCAACTCCAAACGACTTTTTTATCTGTTCGAGGCCCTGGAAAAGGGTATGAGCCTGGAGCGGATCTACGAACTTTCCATGATTGATCCCTGGTTCTTGTTTCATATCCAACAGATGCATGCGCTTTACCATAAGGTGGAGGAGGCGGCCCGCGAGGGGGACGGCGTCGCCGGCCTGAGCGGGGAATTCTGGGAGCAGGTCAAGGAGTTCGGGTTCTCGGACGTGACGCTGGCCGAGCTGCTCTGCGCCGACGAGCAGGCCGTGCGGGAGGCCCGGGAATCCGCGGGGGTCAAACCGGTCTACAAGTTGGTGGACACCTGCGCCGGCGAATTCGAGGCCTACACGCCCTACTACTATTCCACCTATGAGCAGGAAAATGAAATCCGGGCCAAAAATAAGAGAAAGGTGGTGATCCTGGGCGGCGGACCCAATCGTATCGGCCAGGGCATCGAATTCGACTACTGTTGCGTTCATGCCTCTTTTGCCCTGAAAGAAATGGGCATCGAAAGCATCATGGTCAACAGCAATCCGGAGACGGTCAGCACCGACTACGACACCTCGGACAAACTGTTTTTCGAGCCGCTGACCCGGGAAGACGTGCTCAACATCGTCGAGCAGGAGGCGCCCGAGGGAATCATCGTCCAGTTCGGCGGCCAGACCCCGCTCAATATCTCCGTGCCGCTGGCCGAGGCGGGCGTGCGGACCCTGGGGACGAGCCCCGACAGCATCGACCGGGCGGAGGACCGGGAGCGATTTCAGGCCCTGCTCAAAAAGCTGAAGATCCTGCAGCCGGCAAACGGCATCGCGGTCAATGAAACCGAGGCCGTCAAGATAGCCGAAGCGATCGGGTATCCGGTGGTGGTGCGGCCTTCTTTCGTCCTTGGCGGGCGCGCCATGGAGATCGTCTACGATCAGGCCGACCTGGAATATTACATGCGATCGGCCGTGCTGGTCTCTCCGGGGAAGCCGATCCTGATCGATCGGTTTTTGGAAAATGCCACGGAAATCGACGTGGATGCCATTTCAGACGGCGCCGACACCATCATCGGCGGAATTATGGAGCACATCGAGGAGGCGGGGATTCACAGCGGCGACAGCGCCTGCGTCCTGCCGCCCATATCTCTTGAAGACCGGATCATCGAACAGATCCAGGCGCACACCCGGGCGATTGCCCGCGAACTGAACGTTGTCGGCCTTATGAATATCCAGTATGCGGTCCAGAACGGCGTCATCTACGTTCTGGAGGTCAATCCCCGGGCCAGCCGGACCATTCCCTTTGTGAGCAAGGCCACGGGCGTTCCCCTGGCCAAGCTGGCCACAAAGGTCATTATGGGAATGACGCTGAAGGAACTGGGGTTGACTCGCGAAATCGTGCCGGACCACATATCCTGCAAGGAATCGGTGCTGCCGTTCAACCGGTTTCCGGGCGTGGACATCCTGCTGGGGCCCGAGATGAAATCCACCGGTGAAGTCATGGGAATCGACCAGTCCTTCGGCCTGGCGTTTGCCAAGGCCCAGCTGGCGGCGGGTCAGACCCTGCCCCTGTCCGGGACGGTATTCATCAGCGTCAAGGACGAGGACAAGATGGCCATGCTGGAGACCACCCTTCACTTCCACGACCTGGGGTTCAACATCCTGGCCACGCGGGGAACGGCCGCGTATCTGACGGAGCACGGCATCCCCAGCGATCAGGTCAACAAGGTGAGAGAGGGTCGGCCCCACATTGTGGACATGATCAAGAACGGCGATGTGGACCTGGTGATCAATACCAGCAGCGACAAGAAGGCCATTGCCGAGTCCTACTCTATTCGAAGGACCGCACTGACCCTGAACATCCCTTACTGCACCACCGTGGCCGGGGCCAGGGCAACGGCCCAGGCCATTAAATCCATGAAAGAAAGTCCATTGGAAGTGAAGACCCTTCAGGAATACCATGCAAACCTGCCATAGCGAAAAATCGAAAGCCCCGGTGGATCCGAACCTGTTGGATCGGCGCCCGAAAGACGAATGCGGCATTTTTGCGGTGTACGGCCACGAAGATGCCGCCAAGCTAGCCTATTTCGGGCTGTACGCTCTGCAGCACAGGGGTCAGGAGAGTGCGGGCATCGTCACCTCGGATGGGGAAAATGTCCTGGAGCACAAGGCCATGGGCCTGGTCCCGGACATTTTTAACGAACAGGTCCTTGAAAAACTCAAGGGTCACATCGCCCTCGGCCACGTCCGATATTCGACCACCGGCTCGTCCCTGCTGGTGAACGCCCAGCCGTTCCGTATCCGGTTTTCAGGAAAATCCCTGGCCATCGCACACAACGGGAACCTGGTGAACGCGCGAAAGATTCGCGAGGAGCTGGAAAAAACCGGGTCAATTTTTCAGACCAGCATGGACACCGAGGTGGTGCTCCATCTCACCGCCAAGTGCATCCATCATGGTTTGGAACAGGCCATGCAAGAAACCATGGAACAGGTCAGGGGGGCTTATTCCATGGTCATCATGACCGAAGACACCCTGATTGCGGCAAAAGACGTCAACGGCTTTCGGCCCCTTTGCCTGGGGAAGCTGAACTCCGGTTTCGTTATCGCCTCCGAATCCTGCGCCCTGGACCTGGTGGGCGCCGAATATATACGGGAGGTCGAACCGGGCGAAATCGTGACCATCGATCAGAACGGCCTGCGCAGCATCACCGCCAACAAGCCGACCCGAAAGAGCCAGTGCATTTTCGAACTTATTTACTTTGCCCGGCCGGACAGCAATGTATTCGGGCAGAACGTCTACCTGTTTCGCAAGCGCCAGGGCGAACTGATGGCCGAGCAATTTCCCAGGGATGTGGACCTGATGATGCCCTTTCCCGATTCCGGCAACTACGCGGCGCTCGGGTACGGTCAGGCCTCCGGCATCCCTTTTGAGATGGGCGTCATCCGAAACCACTATGTGGGACGGACCTTCATTCAGCCTTCACAGAGCATGCGGGACTTCGGGGTGAAGGTCAAACTCAATCCGGTCAAGGAACTCCTCAAGGGCCAGCGGGTGCTCATTATCGAGGACTCCATC
>JAFDKD010000981.1 GCA_019307165.1 Deltaproteobacteria bacterium
AGGCTAAGGTTGAAAAGACAGGCCGAGGCTGAGGTTAAGGTTGAGCAACAGATTGACGCTTGTGTTTTCCTTTTCTCAACCTGGACCTTAACCTGAACCTGGCGAAGCCACGGTCCGCATTTCCGGTATGGCATAGCCGGAAAACTCTGACCTGGCCCAGAGGACCAGGTTTTGCAGATGGAATAAATTACCTTGACAGCCCCTTCCCTCTCCTTATAAAGTTCAAGTTAACTTTAATTTTGACCTGGACCATGCCATGACGCGGAGCAACACTGCCGTGAAAGAAACCTTAACCATTTCCGAACTGGCCAACGAGCTGGAAATCAGCCCGCCGACCATTCGCTATTATGAGGAAAAGGGATTGATCACGCCCGATCGGACCCGGGGCAACCAGAGGGTATATTTGAAAAAACACCGGGCGCGTCTCAAAATAATCCTCCGCGGAAAAAGGTTCGGGTTCACGCTGGACGAAATCGCCGAAATGATCGGAATGGAAGAGATGAATATGGATGAGGTCGAGCAGATCCACCGGAGCCGGCGGTTTTTGGACCGGAAAGTGGAGGAGATTCGGGTCCGGAGGACCGAACTGGATTTCGTGGAACAGGACCTCTTGACCTTCAAGAAAAAGCTGGCCAAAAGGGAGCGCGAACTTTCCTTCTATATGGCCTCCAAATTCTGGATAGCGCCCGTTCATAAATCACGGAAAAGGCACTGAACATGGATAAGGAAACACTCATGACAACAATTACCAAAGTACTGGTGGCCAACCGGGGCGAAATCGCCTGCCGGATCTTCCGCTCCCTGGAGCAAATGGGCATTCCCGGTGTAGCGGTCTACCACCCGGCCGACGCCCGCTCTCCGGCCTTGGCCATGGCGTCCGAAACCGTAGAGATCGACGGACCCACACCGGTGGCGTCCTATCGGTGGCGTCCTATCTTGATGTGCAGGGAATAATCGAGGCATGCAGACGGACCGGCGCCGATGCAGTCCACCCCGGATTCGGCTTCCTGGCCGAAAACGCGGCGTTCGCCAGGCGGTTGTCCGATGAGGGGATTACCTTTATCGGTCCCACGCCCGAGGCCATCGAACTCATGGGCAACAAGGTGGCGGCGCGCTCCTTTTGCATGACCAACGGGTTCCCCCTGGCGCCCTCTGTCACCGAAGCGGACGAGGACGGCGACTTTGTTGGGCGGCTCGCCGGAATTCCCCTGCCGCTGCTCATCAAGGCGGCGGCCGGCGGCGGCGGAAAGGGCATGCACATCGTTCGCGACATGGAGACCCTGGAACAGGCCGTAGAACTGGCCAAGGGAGAGGCCCTGCGATCCTTCGGCGACGATTCGGTGTATGCGGAACAATATGTGGAGCAGGCCCGCCACATCGAAGTTCAAATATTGGCCGACCACCATGGCAACGTGGTTCACCTGGGGGAGCGCGAGTGCTCCATCCAGCGCCGCTTTCAGAAGATCGTCGAGGAAAGCCCGGCGCCCGGACTTGCGCCGGAATTGCGGGAACGGATCTGTGCCACGGCGGTGGCCATCGCCCGAACCGCGGGCTATCGGAATGCGGGCACGGTGGAATTCCTTCTTGCCCCGGACGGAGAATTCTATTTTCTGGAAATGAACACCCGAATTCAGGTGGAGCACCCGGTCACCGAGATGGTGACGGGCCTCGACCTGGTGGCGTTGCAGGTCCGGATCGCGCGGGACGAGCCCCTGCCGCTGGTTCAGGAGCAGATTGAGGCAAAAGGACACGCCATCGAAATGCGCCTCTACGCGGAAGACCCTGAAAACGACTTCATGCCGGCTGTCGGCGACCTTCTGGTCTACGACCTGCCCAACGGCGAGGGGGTACGGGTGGACGACGGCTTCTTGGAGGGAATGACGGTGTCGTCCGCCTTCGACCCCATGCTGGCCAAACTGATCGTTCACGGGAAGGACCGCGACGAGGCCTTGAAACGGGCACTGAAAGCCCTGCGTGAGACCACGGTGCTGGGGGTGACCACCAATGTGGACTATCTGGGCCGCATTATCTCTCACGCCGACTTTGCAGCAGGACACGTTCACACCGGCTTTATCCCGTTGCACGAGGCAGACCTGAAACCGCCCCCGCTGAGTCGGGGTTAGCGCGACCTGTTGCTGGCCGCAGCCGCCCTCAGCAGCCGCGAATTCACCGATCCGGCCTTTTTTGTGCCCGAACCCCATGCATCCATCGGAACCTGGAGTAACTGACATGCGCCGCCACATCCATCTGCAG
>JAFDKD010000356.1 GCA_019307165.1 Deltaproteobacteria bacterium
CCGATATGGGCCCTGTTATTTTTACTGATACCATCGCTTTTGCTGGCGTGGCCCGCGACGTCCCTGCCCGCGGAAGGCGCCAGGGTGGCGGTACTGCCGTTTCGGGTCCATGCCCCGGTTGCGCTGGATTATCGCAAATTCGGGCTTCAGGAAATGCTTACCCTGAGGCTGGGCACCAGGGGAATGGACACCCTGCCCCCGGAAATCGTAAACCGGCATGCCGAAAAAGCCGGGCCGGCCACGGATGTGAGCGATATGGCAGCGCTGGGGAAGGCCATGGGCGCCCGATGGGTCCTGGGGGGGAGCGTTACCAAGATAGGCGAAAAAATCAGTCTGGATCTCAAGGCGGTGGACGCCGAAGGCATAAAACCCCCGCTTCTGATCTATCAGGTGGCGGAAGGGCTGGATGCCCTGCCGGCCGCGGCGGATCGGATCGCCAAGACACTCGATTACCAGCTTTCGGGCGTGCCGCAGATTGACTCCATCCGGGTGAAAGGCAATCAGCGCATCGAGGCGGCGGCCATTCAGGCTGTTGTCCGCAGCAAACCGGGAGATCGTGTGGACGATGCGCGCCTGGACAAGGATCTGCGCAGCGTGTACCAGATGGGCTTTTTCCGGGATGTCAAGGTCGAAACCGAACCGGGGGCAAAGGGACAGGTTGTCGTTTTCGATGTGACGGAAAAGCCCTCCATCGGCAAGATCCTTCTTGAGGGAAACGAAGAGATAGACGATGAGGATTTAAGAAAGGAGTTGGGGATCCGGCTTTATTCTATTTTGGACCGAAACCAAATCAAGCAAAGTATCAACCGGCTCAAGGAGGTTTACCGTCAAAAGGCGTTCTACAATGTAGAAATCGAAGATCACATAACGCCGATTCCCAACAACCAGGTCCAGGTGATCTATTCGATTACCGAACATGAAAAGGTGTATATCCGCAAAATCGAATTCATCGGCAATACCCGGTTTGACGATGACGATCTTGCCGATATCATGGAAACCAGCACGAAAGGCTGGCTTTCCTGGATAACCGACTCCGGTCTCTTGGACCAGAAAAAACTTGAATTCGATGCCCATAAAGTCACCTCTTTCTATCACAATCATGGGTTTATCAAGGCCAAAGTCGGTGAACCCAAGGTCACCCGAGACCTGGAGAAAGGTCTGAAAATCACCATCGAAATCGTGGAAGGCGCCCAGTACGGCGTTCGGGACGTATCCGTCGAAGGCGACCTGATTCGACCGCCTGAAATACTCCTGCAGGACATGAAAATTCGACAGGAAAAGGTGTTCAACCGCGAGGCCGTTCGCCAGGACATCATGTCGCTCAGAGAAATCTACGCCGACGACGGCTATGCCTACGCTGAAATCGCACCTGACATCAGAGAGGACAACGAGGTCCACCTGGTGGACATCGTCTTCAAGGTATCGAAGGGGGAAAAAGTCCGATTCGGTAGAATCAGCATCTCGGGGAATACCAAGACCCGTGACAAGGTCATCCGGCGCGAACTGTGGACGGTGGAAGGACAGTACTTCAGCGGAAAGGCCCTCAAGCGAAGTTCCCTGAACCTGAATCGCCTCGGTTTTTTCGAAGAGGTGGACATCAAGACCGAAAAGAGCAGGGATAAGGGCCGGATGGACCTGGAGGTACGCGTGAAGGAAAAGCCGACAGGGGCATTCAGTTTCGGCGCCGGTTACAGTTCCCAGGACAAACTGCTCGGCATGGCAAAGGTCGATCAGAACAATTTCATGGGCTATGGCGTGCGCCTTTCCCTGGCGGTGAAAATCGGCGGCAGATCGAGCGAGTTCGATATCCAGGTTTCCGAACCGTGGCTTTTCGGCCGTCCCGTATCCGGAGATGCCCGCGCATTCAAGTGGAAGCGGGAATACGACGATTACACCAAGGATTCCCTGGGGGGGGAGGTTACGGCCGGGGCGCCCATGAGGGTCATTGACTCGTTCACGCGGGCCTGGACCCGATACCGATATGAGGATTCCCTTATCGAGGATGTGGATGACGATGCCTCCACTGTTATCCAGGACATGGTGGGGCGCAGCGTAACCAGCAGCATCACTGCCGGCCTGGTGCGCAACTCCACGGACCGGGCATGGAATCCGTCAAGGGGGTCCGTCAACAATATCAGCGCGGAATATGCCGGCGGGTTTCTGGGCGGAGACAACTACTTCAATAAATACCAGGCCCGAAGCGCATGGTTTTTTCCTTTATTCTGGGACATGGTTTTCAGCCTGCAAGGGCGAGGCGGATATATCGACCAGCGACCCGGGGGCGATTTGCCTGTGTATGAAAAATTCTTCCTTGGCGGCATCAACACCGTCAGGGGTTTCGAGTATGCCGCTATTTCTCCGGTCGATCCTGAGACGGGCGACAAGATCGGCGGCGAAAAAATGCTGTGTTTCAATGCCGAATACCGTTTCCCGCTTCTTAAAAGCCAGGGCATTTCGGGTGTCCTATTTTTCGATGCAGGCAACGTGTGGTCTGTTGAGCAGGCTTACAATTTGACGGATGTCCGCATGGGCGCGGGAGGGGAAATCCGGTGGTACTCTCCCATGGGACCGCTTCGCGTGGCATGGGGATTCAACCTGGATCCAATAGGCGATGAGCCTAGTAATCAGGTGGATTTTACCATGGGGACGACCTTCTAGAACCGAAAAGCCAAATGCATTATCAAAAAAGGGGGAAGCGATGAAGAAAACCGTTTTCTGGTGTGTCGTGACAGCGTGCCTATTGTTTTTTTCTTATACCGCTGCGGCTCAGAGCGATTTCAAGATCGGGGTTGTTGACCTGCAAAAGTGCATCGCCGAGTCGGTTGAAGGGAAAAGGGTCTATAATGAACTGAAAAGCAAAAAGGACGCCATGCAGAAACAGGTCGACAAGAAACAGGATGAACTGTTGAAGATCAGCGATATGCTCGAAAAGCAGAGCATGATGCTCAGCATGGACGCCAAGGAGGACAAGGCCAAGGAATTCGACAGGAAAAAGAGAGAGTTTAAATACATGTACGAAGACCTTACCGAGGAAATGAGAAAGGCCGAAGCCGAAGCCCGGACCAGACTGATCGGCGAACTGGAAGGCGTTGTCAGCGAGATCGGAGAGCGGGATGGCTACATGCTTCTCTTCGAACGAAGGAGCAGCGGCATTATGCACTTCGGAAAGGTCATCGACGTGACCGGCGAGGTTGTCAAGCTCTACGACCAAAAGAAAAGGAAAGGCAAATAGCCGTTGGAAGTTACTTTGAATAAAATTGCGGCGCTCACCGGCGGAAATGTCGTGGGCGACGCCGGCGTATCGATCCGGGGTATCAATTCCCTGGAGGCGGCGGTTGAGGGGGAAGTCTCTTTTTATACGGGCCCGCGCTACAAAGAGGCCTTGATGAAAACCCGTGCGACGGCCCTTATCGTTTCCAGCCGGACCGACCTTTTTGCCGGGCCGCAGCTGGTGGTGGCCGATCCCTCGCTTGCCCACGCCAAGGTAGCAGCCTTTTTCGTCGAACCGGTTCGCCCTTATCCCGGGGGGGTGAGTAAGCGCGCCTCGATCCACGAGAGCGCGCGGATCGGGAGGGACGCGTCCGTATATCCGCTCGCTTACGTGGGGGAGGGCGCCGTCATCGGGGAGGAGACCATCCTTTTTCCCGGTGTGTACGTGGGCGACAGGGTTCGGATCGGGAAAGGCTGCGTGCTTTATCCTAACGTGAGCGTAATGGATGATTGCCGCATCGGAAATCAAGTCATATTGCATGCGGGAACGGTCATCGGCGGCGATGGTTTCGGTTTTGCCCACGAAAACGGCGTCGCCGTCAAGATCCCCCAGCGCGGCATTGTACAGATCGACGATCATGTGGAGATCGGCGCCAATAATTGTATCGACCGTGCGGTCATGGGAAAGACGTGGATTCGGAGCGGCGTGAAAACGGACAACCTGGTTCATGTGGGTCATAATGTGGCGGTCGGCGAAAACAGCATTCTCATCGCACAGGTCGGTATTTCAGGTAGCGTCGATATCGGCCGGGGCGTGGTCCTGGGAGGACAGGTCGGCGTGTCCGACCATGTGAAAATCGGCGACGGAACGTTTGTGGTTTCCCAGTCCGGGATTCCCAAGTCCCTCCCGCCCGGGAGCGCAGTGGCGGGGTCCCCCACCATGCCCTATCGTCTCTGGCTGAAAACGCGTAGGCTGATACAGCGGCTTCCCCAAACCAACGAGCGGTTGCGTAAATTGGAAAAACGACTGGCTGACGTGGAAAGCCGGCTCGGCGAACCGGAGGGCCGGGGACGTCGCGGCCCGGAGTGAAGATTCGGGTGCATAGGACCCGGCTTCGCTAAAGAACAGCTACGCCGCGGCAGGCCCGGCTTTGAGGCCTCCCCCATAGGGGCAGGAAAGATAGGCTGAGGTTAAGGCTAAGGTTGAAAAGACAGGCCGAGGCTGAGGTTAAGGTTGAGCAACAGATTGACGCTTGTGTTTTCCTTTTCTCAACCTGGACCT
>JAFDKD010000030.1 GCA_019307165.1 Deltaproteobacteria bacterium
GTCAACGTCACCCTGGGTCTGCCCATTGTCCGGACATCCGTGGACCACGGCACCGCCTATGATATCGCTGGAAAAGGACAGGCCGACCCCGCCAGCCTCATGGCGGCCATACGAACGGCATGCGACATGGTCGAGAACAGATGGAAACGGAATTCATTAAAATAAGAGGCGCGCGCCAGCACAACCTCAAGGACGTCTCTCTGGACATCCCCCGCAACCGGCTAGTGGTGATAACGGGCCTCTCCGGTTCGGGCAAATCATCGCTGGCCTTTGACACCATCTACGCGGAAGGTCAGCGGCGATACGTGGAATCCCTTTCCGCCTACGCCCGGCAGTTCCTTGAACAGATGGACAAGCCCGACGTGGATGCCATCGAAGGGCTGTCTCCCGCCATTGCCATCGGGCAGCGAACGGCCGGCAAGAACCCCCGCTCCACCGTCGGGACGGCCACGGAGATCTACGATTACCTGCGGGTTTTGTTTGCCCGGGTCGGCCGGCCCCACTGCCCCGAATGCGGTCTCGAGATCGCATCGCAGACCACCCAGCAGATCGTGGACCGAATCCTGGCCCTGCCCGAGGGAACCCGGGTTCAGGTCCTGGCGCCCCTGGTGGAGGACAGGAAGGGGGAGCACGTTAAGCTGCTTCGCAGGCTTCGCAAGGAAGGGTTTACCAGGGTCCGGATCGACGGGGACATTCGACTGCTCGACGAGCCGACGGCACTGGACAAGAACAAGCGGCACAACATCCACGTGGTTGTAGACCGACTCGTTATCAAAGAGGCGATTCGCCGCAGGCTGACCGATTCCACGGAACTCACCCTGTCCCTTTCCGAAGGGAAGATATTGGTGGACGTGGTAGGGAGCGAGGAATTGTTCTTCAGCCAAAAGGCGACCTGCGCGCGGTGCGGCATCAGCATTCCCGAACTTTCACCCCAGATGTTCTCCTTCAACAACCCCCAGGGGGCCTGCGAGGCGTGCAGCGGCCTGGGGACCAAGCGTTTCCTGGATCCCGAGCTTGTCGTCCCCGACCCCGATCTGTCCCTGAGAGAAGGGGCCGTCGCTCCCTGGGCGAAACGGCATTCCGTATACTTTCAACAGCTTCTTGACTCCCTGTGCCGGCATTACGAAATTGACGTATATGCCCCCTTCAAGACCCTGCCCGAGGAGGTGAGGAAAATTTTTCTGTATGGCTCCGGCGATGAGACAATCAAGTTCTATTTCGAAAGAGACGATCGTCGGCATTTTTACAAGCGGCCCTTTGAAGGGGTCATTCCCAATCTGGAGCGGCGCTATATGGAGACCAACTCCTATCCCGTGCGGGAAGGCATCCAGATCTTCATGAGCATCCAGGACTGCCCGGACTGCCGGGGCGCCCGGTTAAACCCCCTCAGCCGCGCCGTTCGCGTTGCGGACATGGCCATTCAGGAAATTACCGCACTGGCCGTGGACGGGGCCCACGATTTTTTTGTGGGACTGAAGCTGGAACCCAGACAGATGACCATCGCCCGTCGCGTCCTCAAGGAGATCAGGGAGCGCCTGGGCTTTTTGAAAAGCGTGGGGCTCAACTACCTGACCCTGGATCGCGCTACCGCGACCTTGTCCGGGGGCGAAGATCAGCGCATACGCCTCGCCACCCAGATCAGTTCGGGTTTAGCGGGGGTCCTGTACGTTCTGGACGAACCGAGCATCGGGCTCCACCAGAGAGACAACCTGCGCCTGCTTCAGAACCTGGTCCGCCTGAGGGATCTGGGAAACACGGTCGCGGTGGTCGAGCATGATGCGGAGACCTTGTTGGCGGCGGACCATGTGATCGACATGGGTCCGGGAGCCGGCCGTCACGGCGGACACGTGGTATTTGAGGGCAGTCCCGACGAGCTGCTCAAACACGCCCAATCGATTACGGGGCAGTACCTGTCCGGAAGACGAACCATAGCGGTGCCTGCAACCCGGCGGAAGGGCAATCACCGACAGATCCGGATCGAGGGGGCCCATGAGAACAATCTCAAGGATATCACGGTAGACATCCCCCTCGGGGCGTTTACCTGCGTCACCGGGGTCTCGGGCAGCGGCAAGAGCAGCCTCATCAACGGCATCCTCTACCCGGCGCTCAGCCAGAAGCTCTACCGCGCCAAGTCGCGGGTGGGCCGCATCAAGAAAATTGCCGGAACGGAACACATCGACAAGGTGGTGAACATCGACCAGAGTCCCATCGGTAGGACGCCCCGTTCCAATTCCGCTACTTACACGGGCATTTTCTCTTTTGTGCGCGAACTGTTCGCCATGAACCCCGAATCGCGGGCCCGGGGATACAAGCGGGGACGATTCAGCTTCAATGTCAAGGGCGGGCGTTGCGAAGTGTGCAACGGGGACGGCATTATCAAAATCGAGATGCACTTCCTCCCGGATGTCTACGTCACCTGCGACGCCTGCAAGGGGCTTCGCTACAACCGCGACACCCTGGAAATCAAATACAAGGGCAATAGCATTGCCGACGTCCTGGACATGACCGTGAATCAGGCCTCGGCGTTTTTTGAAAACATCCCCAACATCCGGACCCGCCTCAAGACCCTGTTGGATGTCGGCCTTGGGTATATCAAGCTGGGGCAGTCGGCGGTCACGCTCTCCGGAGGGGAGGCGCAACGCATCAAACTTGCCAGGGAATTAAGCAAGCGAAGTACCGGTAAAACCCTCTATCTTCTGGACGAACCCACCACCGGCCTGCATTTCGCGGACATCCAGCACCTTCTGGATGTGCTCAATTTCCTGGTAAATCTGGGGAATACGGTGGTGGTTATCGAACACAACCTGGAAGTGATCAAAACCGCGGACCACATCATCGACCTTGGCCCTGAGGGCGGCGACGCGGGAGGCTATCTGGTGGGGGCAGGGACCCCCGAAGAAATCGTTGGTGTAAAGGGTTCGCACACGGGACGGTTTTTGAAGAGATTGTTAGGGAAAAGGTAAAGGGGTCAAGGGGTCAGGGTTCAGAGGTTCAGGGTTGAAGGAAGAGAACCAACCGGGAACCCGGAACCGGTCTTTCAATTCGAATAACGAATAACGAACTTTAACTAATTAACCGCAACATGCCAATACCTGATTTTACAAATTCTAAATTATAAATTCTCAATTCTAAATTTTTATTCCTCTTTCGCCAAATGATAGGCCAGATTTTCAAGTTTGACCGTGAAATCCACGTTTTCGACGGCGCAGCGATCCTGCGTCCTCAATTGCGTGGGTGCAAAGTTCAGGATCGCCTTGACACCGGCCCGGGTAAGCATGTCCGCCGTCCGTTGGGCATTCCTGGGGGCCGTTGCGATCACGCCGATCTCTATGGAAAGCGCCTTGACCAATTCCGCGATCTTTCTCGCGGATTGAATGATCAGTCCGCAGGGCAACCGCTCCCCGGCCCGTTGCGGGGAATTGTCGAACGCAGCGAGAAACCGGTAGCCCCTGGACTTGAAGTTCTCGTTTTCCACCAGGGCCTTTCCCAGATTTCCCATTCCCACAATGCATAGATTCCAGGCGTGGTCCGTTCCGAGTATTTTCTTGATTTCCATGAGAAGTTCCCGAACGTCGTAGCCCACGCCCCGGACACCGAACTCGCCGAAATAGGCCAGGTCCTTGCGAACTTGCGCCGGATTGACGCTGCACAGTCCCGCCAGTTTTTCTGACGATACCACGGGAATACGGCCTTTCAGCAGGACCTCCAGCGGCCTGGAATAAAACGCCAGACGCTCGATCGTCGGATTGGGGATTTTGGTCTCAGTGTTCATGAAGGATGCGATTGATGTTCCACCTGCAAAGCAGGCGGGCTATTGTACAACAATATCAAGGAGATTGTGAAATAATGCACATAACCTCGGCTTAAAGAGGACCCGAAAACGGGCCCTCTTTTTCAAAACCTGTTTAGCCGCCCAAAATCTTCAGCAGCGGTTCGCCGTGGTCCGGAATCTTGAAAACAAGAATAAAGCAGATAACCAGGGCGTAAATACAGAGGGACTCGATCAGGGCCAGACCGATAATCATGGTGGTCATGATCTTGCCGCCGGCTTCCGGGTTACGTGCCGTACCCTGAAGGGCGCCGTTAATGGCATTACCCATGCCGATACCGGTACCCAGAGCCGCCAGTCCGATGCCCACACCGCAGGCGATGGCGATCCCGAAGAATACCCACATTCCGGCCGCCGCAACCGCGGGATCCGTTGCGGCCATTGCCATGGAGGTCAACCCCAGGACCAGGATCAGCGTAAAAACTCCTGTCAACGTTTTCTTAGACATGTGTTCCTCCTTTCTTAATTTATAGTTGGCCTTCTTCCTTAAACCGTATGTTCGGACTAGTGCGCGTGCTCCATGGAGCCGACGAAATACATGATGGACAGGAGCATGAACACCAGGGCTTGAATAAAACTCACCAGGATGCCCAGAAACAGGATGGGCAGCGGCGCGAGATAGAGCCCCGCCAGGGAAAAAAGGATAGCCAGCACCATCTCTTTGCCGAAAATGTTTCCAAACAGCCGGACGCTGAGGGACATGACCCTGGCCAAATGACCGATCAACTCGATCGGGAACATAAGGGGGGCCAGCCACCACACGGGCCCCATAAAGTGCTTGATGTATTTGGCGCCGTGAAATTTGATCCCGATCACATGGGTATACACAAAAGTGCACAGGGCCAAAGCAATGGTGGTGTTGAGATTGGCCGTGGGGGAATTGAGCCCCGGGATCAGGCCGATCAAATTGGATACCAGGATGAAGAAAAAAACGGTGGCGATGTATGGGAAGAAAAACCGCCCCTCGGGACCTGTAATTTCCACCATGAAGTTCTCAAGGCCGTCTATAAGCACTTCGTAGAAATTTTGGCCTTTGGCAGGAAGAAGTTGCACGCCCCTCGCGAAAAGAAGCGCAGACCCGATGAGGATGATCATAACGAACCAGGTATGGGTCACATGACTGTAACTGAATGCAAAATGGCTCAATCCCAGGGCGGAGAGAATCTGATCGATAAAGAAAATCGGATGTTCCATAGTTTATACTGCCTCCCCCGATGATAATTTCCATGCGGTACGAATGCCGATGCCCACGATGCTGAAAACGACGATGGACAGTCCCACGGTCAGTCCGACAGGATCGACCCGGCCATAGGTGATCAGGACGTAAATGATCGCGCCCAATGCAAAGAGTCTCACATAGTATTTTCCGATAAGCACCATTTTTCTGCTCTTGACCTTGCCCTTGGGCGTAAACGCCTTTCGGAGGGTGTGAGCCAGGGCATTGAAGTTGGCGATAATCACCAGTCCGCCTAAAATGAGACCCAGCGTGAAGGCATCGCTCATCAGAAAGAAACTGGCAAGCCCCAGGACCAGCAGAATGATCCAATTCTGCGCCCTCATACGCTTAGCCAGTTTTTCCCAATCCATCTATAAATCCTTCGCTTTTTTATACAAGATATAAAGATTTCTGAATGCGGCCGCGATGCCGAAACCCAAAAAAATAAAGCTGAACCAAGGCTTGGTATCGAAGTACCTGTCCAGGTAATGCCCTATCAGGGCGCCCAGTGCGATGGACAGGCCCATGGCCAGGCCCACCGTGCTGACAAAGCCCAAGGACTTGATGGTCTTTTTCAGGTCTTCATCCATTTTGTCGGTCAAGACCTCCCACCCGCATCCTCCGGTCAAAATCGCATTGTGTCTAACACACCCATTCAAACGAAGTCAATAGATTTTTTGGCCCGAACGAGTGGGTGGTTACAGAGACCGGAAAGCCGTTTCCGCGCACGCGATGGTCCGGCCGATGGCGGCCTCGTCATGGGCCGCCGACACGAAAGCGGCTTCAAAGGCGGACGGGGCCAAATACACGCCCTGCGCCAGCATGCTTTGATAATAGCGGGCGAACCGCTTTTCATCGGTCTTCTTGACCGTCGCGAAGTCAGTCACCGGCCCGGGCCCGAAAAATATAGCCCCCATGGACCCGATCCTGTTGACCGTAATTTCGATACCGGCGGCCTCTGCCGCTTTTTGGAGACCGGAAAACAGCGACCTTCCCTTTTCCTCAAGTTCCCGGTACAGGTTCCCCTCCCTGAGGATGCGAAGGGTAGTAAGGCCGGCGGCAACGGCCAGGGGATTTCCCGAAAGGGTCCCGGCCTGATACACATCCCCTTCCGGGGCGATCCTCGACATGAACTCCCGTTTCCCCCCGTACGCCCCCACGGGCAGGCCCCCGCCGATAATCTTCCCCAGACAGGTAAGATCGGGCGTCACGCCGTAGCATTCCTGCGCTCCGCCCGGCGCCACCCGGAAGCCGCTGATGACCTCGTCAAAAATCAAGAGCGCTTCGTACTCGCGCGTTACCGATCTCAACCCTTCGAGAAACCCCTCTTGCGGGAGAATGACGCCCATGTTGCCCGGAATAGGCTCGACGATGACGGCGGCGATCTCTTTCCCGAATTGCGAAAAGGCCCTGGACACGCTGTCCGGGTCATTAAAAGGGAGCGAAAGGGTCTCTTTGGCAAGGGATGCCGGGACGCCCGGACTTCCGGGTATCCCCAGGGTGGCGATCCCCGAGCCCGCGGCAACCAGCAGGCTGTCCGCATGGCCATGGTAACAGCCGTCAAATTTAACGATTTTGTCTCTTCCCGTATATCCTCTGGCGAGCCGAACGGCGCTCATGGTCGCTTCCGTGCCTGAATTCACCATGCGCACCATGTCTATGGACGGCACCATCTCCACGATGATTTCGGCCATATCGACTTCCAGTTCGGTGGGAGCGCCGTAACTGGTCCCCCGCTTCGCGCTTTCATCGATGGCCGCCGTCACCCTGGGGTCGGCATGTCCCAGAATCATGGGACCCCAGGAGCAGACATAGTCGATATAGGACTTCCCTTCAACATCACGGAGCATGCAGCCTGCGGCGCTTTCGATAAAGGGCGGGTCTACTCCCACGGCCTTCCCCGCCCGGACCGGGCTGTTTACGCCCCCCGGAATAAGCTGCTGCGCTTTTTCAAATAGTTGTTTCGACCGCCCGTCCATGTATGATCTCCATGAATAAGGGTTCAAGGGCAACCACAAGAACGAATAACGAATAACGAATAATGAAATATTACTAATTTAATAAAATATATCAATACTTATTTAAATTCTAAATTCTAAATCCTAAATTCTCAATTCCTAGTATTCAATGTCTTCTTAATAGTACGCCATACTGGTCTTTTTAAACTCTTTTTCACTGAAAAGAAGGTCATAATTGTCAATTTTCACGGCTTTAGCCATTTTTTCGGCGATTTCGTGACACGCCTCCCGACTGCTGCCGTGGATCATGGAATAAAGGTTGTACGGCCAGTCCCCGGCCGGCGCCCTCTGATAGCAATGGGTCACTTCCCGGAAACCCGCCAGGCTTTCTCCCACGCTCACGATCCTGTCTTCCGGCACCACCCAGGCGATCATGGCATTGGCCCTGAACCCCGCCTCCTGATGGCGGATGGTCGCACCGAAACGTCTTAGGATGCCTTTGTCCCTGAGAGACGTAACTCGGTCCAGGAATTCTTGTTCGGTAATACCGAGCTGTTCGGCCATCAGCGCGAAGGGCCGTTTGTGGAGGGGAAGGTCCGCCTGGATAAGGTTGATGATTTTTTTGTCCAGTTCATCGATCATGTTGAATTGGGAATATCGAATCGGGCATGCCTTGTCAAGGATGATCGCAGGTAGGGACAGAGGGCGGAGAGCAGAGGGCTGAAGGCAGAGAGCAAAATCTTCAATTTTCACTGATCAATGTCCGTTAACCCGCAACCCACCCCAATTTTCGATTTGCGATTTGCGATTTTCAATGAACAGAAGGCGAAAGGCAAAATTCGTTATTCGTTTATAGTTATAGGAACTGTTTCTTAACCTTTGAACCCTGAACCCCTGAACCTTGAACCCTTGAACCCTTGAACCGGATTCCGAATTTCAAGGGATTCCCCTTGAAAAGGACGGACCTTTTATACTATGAGATAACAATGTTCGCTTTTCAGAAAATCGTGGAAGAACGAATCAGGGAGGCCCAGAATCGCGGGGAATTCAACGATCTGCCCGGAAGCGGCGCCCCCCTCGACATGGAGGATGACAGCCATGTTCCGGAGGACCTCCGACTGGCCTACAAGATCCTGAGAAACGCCAACTGTCTGCCTCCCGAACTGAAACTCAAAAAGGAAATTCGTCAGATGGAAGACATGCTCGACGGCATTCCCGACGAGAAAGAGAAATACCGTCTGATCAAGCAAATCAACTTTAAAATTACAAAGTTGAACATGATGGGAAAAAAATCGCCCCTACTTGAAGAAACGGAACTCTATTACGAAAAGCTGGTTGACAAATTCGGTGAGAAGTGATTTCTACTGAGGTCTTTTCCATAGGCGGACGAGAACAGCAGATGGCGTCTTGATGGTGATCAGGGGTGGATTGATCGGGTTGAAAGGAATACGCATACCATGGATATGAAGCGGGATTATTACGAAGACATTCAACTGCTCGACGGCAAGGTTCTGTGGTTCTGGTTCCTGATGCTGATTGCGGCCCTGGTCTTTCTCCCGTTCCTGATGCCCAACTATTACATTTACATGGTCAACTACATGGCCATCAATGTCATTGTCACCATCGGGCTGAATATCCTTGTGGGATACACCGGGCAGATCTCCCTCGGCCACGCGGGGTTTTTCGCAATAGGCGCTTACATAACCCTTCTCATGATGATTCACCTGAACATTCCGTTCCCCATCGCGCTGGTTATCGCGGGCTTTGTCTCTGCTTTCTTCGGGTTCCTCCTGGGCCTGCCCGCCCTGAGGCTGGAGGGCCCGTATCTGGCCATCGCCACCCTGGGATTCGGCATGGCCATCACTCAGGTGATCGGCCGGTGGCAGCTCTTCGGCGGCCGTATGGGCCTGGAGGCGCCGGAACTTTACCTCGGGCCGTTCATCCTCGAAACGGACCGGCAACTTTATTTTTTGATCGTACCCATCGCGTTTTTCCTCCTTTGGGCGGCCCGAAACCTGATGAAAACCCGGGTGGGCCGGGCATTTATCGCCATTCGCGACAGCGATATCGCCGCCGAAACCATGGGCGTCAATCTGACCATGTACAAAACGCTGGCGTTTGCGGTCAGCGCCTTTTATACCGGTATCGCCGGCGGGTTGATGGCCTTTCTCCTGGGCTTCATCAACCCGAGTTCTTTTAACTTTATTCTTTCCATCTATTTTCTCGCGTTCGTTATCGTGGGCGGACTGGGTTCCATTCTGGGTTCGGTCATGGGCGGCATTGTCATGACCTGGCTCATGCTCGTACTGGACAAAATACAGGAACTCCCTTACCTGGGAGCCGCCCTGGTGGCATTTTCGGAACAGTGGATGAGCCCGGCCGGGCTTCCCAACATCGCCAGCATTATTTTCGGCCTGATCATTATCCTGCTGGTGGTATTCGAACCCCTGGGTCTTTACGGCTTTTGGATTCGGACCAAGATCTATTGGAAGACCTGGCCGTTTTAGAATAGTGACTAAAGTGATCTAAAGTGACTAGAGTGCCTAAAGTTAAGGAATTTTTTGACATTCGATATGATTGAAGAGCGAAGCTCACTCAAAACTCCAGCTCACTTTATGGCCGGGACTTCCGTTTCGGCATAGATAGACAACACTGACCTGGCAAACAGGACTAGGTTTTCAGCAAGAAACGGGTGGTGGTCTTATGTTCTTTCAACTCCTGGTAAGCGGCTTGTCTTTCGGCAGCCTGTACGCCCTGATCGCTCTCGCCATGGTGATCATCTACAAGACGTCCGAAGTCCCCAACTTCGGCCAGGGCGAGATGTCCATGCTCTCCACATTTGTGGCCCACACCCTTTTGGTGACCCACGGGTATTCGTTTCCCGTCGCTTTTATCGGCGCCCTGCTGTTTGCCGGGCTCCTGGGGGTATTTCTTGAATTTGTCTTCCTGAGGCGGGCAAAAGACCCGAATATTCTGAGTCTCATCCTGATAACGCTGGGTTTCCAGATGCTGCTCTACGGTGTGGGCAGCTGGAAATGGGGGGCGGACCAGAAGGACTTTCCCTTTCCGGTATCGGATTTCGACATTATCCAGCTGGGACCGGCGGTATTCAGCTACCTGAATCTTGCAACGCTGCTCATCGCGCTGACCCTGATGCTCGTTCTGTTTCTTTTTTTCAAGTATACCAAGGTGGGGATCGCCATGAAGGCCACCCAGCAAAATGCCATGGCGGCCCGCATCAACGGCATTCGCACCAATCGAATTCTCTCCATCACATGGGCCATGAGTTCCATTATCGGAGCGGTTGCCGGCATGCTCCTGGCCCCTATCGCCACCCTGGACCCCAACCTGATGCTGGACCCCTTGCTGAAGGGGTTCGCCGCCGCCGTCATGGGCGGCATGACCACCCTGGTGGGCGCCGTAGTCGGGGGGTATCTTCTCGGGATAATCGAAAATCTTTTTGGCGGTTACATTTCGCTTGAATTCAAGTCCATCGTGGCTTTCGGGATCATTGTCCTGGTCCTGTGCTTTAAGCCCAGCGGGCTGTTCGCCAGGCATTACGTGAAAAAGGTTTAAAGGAACAATCGGCCATGAACAGCAACCATCTATTTTCCGTGGAAAAACTGCGCCTCAGTTTCGGCGGCCTTACAGCCGTAGACAACGTGGGCTTCCAGGTGGAAAAGGGGATCATCTTTTCCATCATCGGCCCAAATGGGGCGGGCAAGACAACCATCTTCAACTGCATCAGCGGGCTATACAAACCCGATGCCGGCAACATCCTTTTCAAGGGAGAAAACATGGTGGGGCTCAAGCCCCATCAGATCGCCCGCAAGGGAATCGCCAGGACCTTCCAGAACATCGAGCTTTTTTCCAGAATGACCACCATGGAGAACCTGATGTTGGGAAGGCACATCCACATGGGCGCCGGGGTCTGGAGCGGGGCCACTTTTTTTCGCAGGGGGTCAAAGGCCGCCCGCGAGGAAATCGAACATCGCGAGCGCGTGGAGCGGATCATCGACCTCTTGGACCTTCAAGCTGCGAGAAATCAGTTCGTCGGCGGACTGCCGTACGGGACGCAGAAGCTGGTTGAACTGGGACGGGCCTTAGCCCTTGAACCGGAACTGCTTCTCCTGGACGAACCATCCGCCGGCATGAACTCGGAAGAAAAACAGGACCTGGTGTTCTGGATAAAGGACATCCAGGACGAACTGGAAATGACGGTCCTGCTCATCGAACACGACATGAAAATGATCATGGATATTTCGGATCGCATTCTGGCCATCAATTTCGGAAAACCCATTACGGAAGGGCTCCCGAAGGCCGTGCAAAGCCATCCGGAAGTGCTGAAGGCCTACCTGGGGGAGGACGAACCCTTTGACAAATCTGCTTGAAATTAAAAACATCGAGACATTTTACACACTGATATATGCCCTGAGAGGGATTTCCCTCACCGTGGAACAGGGCACGATTACCGCCATTCTCGGAAACAACGGGGCTGGAAAATCGACCATTTTGAAGACGGTCATAGGACTCCTGGACGATCAACCCGACAAGGGAACCATCGAGTTCATGGGGAAACGGATCGACGGCAAAGACCCGGAGGTGATCGTCCGGATGGGGCTGTCCTATGTCCCCGAGGGGAGAGAGGTCTTTGAAGAACTGTCGGTCAGGGAAAATCTGCTCATGGGGGCCTACATCAGGCGGGACAGGGCCGGCATAAAAAGGGATTTCAACAAGATATACGATTACTTTCCCGTGCTGCGGGATAGAGAAAACCAGTGGGCCGGGACCCTTTCGGGCGGGGAGCAGCAGATGCTGGCCATGGGCCGGGCGCTCATGAACGGCCCCAAGCTCCTGTTACTGGACGAACCCTCGCTGGGGCTGTCCCCGATCCTGGTAAAGGAGATCTTCAAGATCATTCGGGGCATCAACAATGAGGGCGTGACCCTGCTTCTGGTGGAGCAGAACGCCCGCATGGCCCTGAGCATTTCCGATGTCGGATTGATCCTTGAAAACGGCCGTTTTGTGATGAAGGGAAAATCCAAAGAACTGATGGAGGACAAGGACGTCCAGGAATTCTACATGGGCATGCGGTCGGAAGAGTCGGCCAAAGGCTACCAGCGATGGAAACGCAAGAAACGATGGCGGTAAGAGAGACAGGTCAAGGTTAAGGCTGAGGTTAAGGAACGGATAGGTTGAGGCTAAGGCTAAGGTTTAGAGTATATAGGTTGAGGTTAAGGAGCAGATGGGCGCTTGCGCTCTTTTCTCTCTCAAACTGAACCTTAACCTGAACCTGGCGAAGCCGCTCTTAACCTGATATGTCTGGGAAACGGGATCTGCTGCGGTCCCAAAGGAACATGCTTTTTTTAAACGGAATAAGCAACTGG
>JAFDKD010000357.1 GCA_019307165.1 Deltaproteobacteria bacterium
GGGAGGGTAACAAAAGGAATATGACGGTATTTTTGACGGTACTTATTAAAAGGTGAATCGATAACATCCTTATTTTATATAGTTTTTTACCACTAATTAAATGGACCCCGCCACCAGGCTTCGTTCGCAACGAAGTGAGAACGAAGCCTGCCACGGCGTAGCCCAGAGGGCGAAGCCGGGCCATACCACCTGAACCACCGCCACGTTGTTCGTTGCGAACTACGCCCTGGCAAGCCAGTCAATGAATCGTTCGCAACGAAGTGAGAACGAAGCCTGAACTCAGCCTTTGCAAGACCCGAATATTACCAAACACGAATGGCTTTCATTACGTATACATCCTTGTAAGTGAAACCGATTCATCCCTTCATTACACCGGCTTAACAAACAACCTCGAGTCCCGCATCCTGGTCCACAACGCAGGACAGGTCCCCCACACAGCCAAACACCGGCCCTGGCAGATAGAGACAGCTGTCGTATTTCGCTCTCGTGAAAAGGCCCTTGATTTTGAAAGATATCTCAAAACGAATTCGGGCCGCGCATTTGCCTCAAAGCATTTTTAAGCGACTTGGACTGCCTTCCATAACCCTTGACCTTGCCCGACAATTCGAAACGTACCTGAAATCAGGATCAGGACACGCCTTTACTAATCGTCACTTTTGGGCTTGACCTACTCGTTCGAGAAGGACCTTAAGGCCGGTCAGGTGTGGCCTTCGCATCAGGACATCTATAGCATTCCCCACACTTTTGACTGTCGCGACGACTTGTCGCGTCGTAGTTCCGCTTTGATCCTGAAAAGGCATCCAATTATCCAGGCTTTTTTGCAGGCACAGAACCAATTACGGTGATGGCGTTGAGGATGTCTACAAGTGTATTATCCCGTTATAAGGCCCTTTTCAAAGAGGCGATCCATCGCGTGCCAGTCAAATCCTTTCCATGCTGTGGCGTGGCCTACGGGAATGAAGCGGCGCAATCAATCTTCGTCCGGAAACAGAAGAGAAGGTTCATTGGGAAGGATTTCATCGCAGTCTTGTTTTCGGGAGACGTGTTCTGACTTCGATTGACTTTTTCAAGAACCTGGGGGTGCAAAAACCACTTGACAAAGTATCAATTGATACCTTAAATTATGGGTAGGCCGTCACATAAAGAGTTGTTCAACAAGCTTCATGGAGCCAGAAAGGCGGTCCAAGAGAGCCGAGTTGCGGTGGTAAATCAACTTGCTGTCGCCGCCGACGCCATGGAATTGGGATATGATGTTGAAAACGAACTTCAGGCGATCTTGGCGGATTTGCTCGAAATCACAACACCGAATCATTATACAGGTACACATCCGCCACAACGATCCTATGAACAGATGGTCGAAGGATTAGAATTATTTGCTTTCGCGGTCGAGAGCAGCCGCTTCAAGTGCCGCATCTATTATAAATTCGCCTTGACGAAAGATGTACTTTGGCTTGTGTCTCTGCATGCGTCCAGGCTGCAAAAGGAGGGGACGTCATGACACCCCTTAGCTGCCCCAAAGGGCATGGCCCGATGGGGACAAAAAAAACCAAGAAAAAAATGACCTTCAAAGGCGTGGATCTTGCCATTGAGGCCGATGCATATGTGTGCGACACCTGCGGTTTTGAAGCGGGAACAATCGAATCGACAGGGGCCGTACAGCGTGCCATTGCCGAGGTATACCGCCGAAATACAGGGCTATTGACGAGTGAGGAGATCAAGCGCCTTCGCAAGGCGAAGGGGCTCACCCAGCAACGGCTTGCCGACCTGATGAGGGTGGGAATCGCCAGCATCAAGCGCTGGGAGACCGGTGTGGTCCAAAGCAAATCCATGGATCATGCACTCAGAAGTCACCTTCAGGCAGGCTGTGAAGGTGCCGACGTTTCCGGCAACCGGCCGTTTTCGATTTCACGGGTAAAATTGGTGGCAAGGGCGTTTGAGCAGGAGCTGGGCAGACGGATTCTAAAGAAAAATGACGAGATGCTGTTTGCGGCAAAATACCTGTGGTACGGGGACATGGTCGCTATGCGTGAATTGGGTCGCAGCATGACAGGCGCCACCTACGCGGCCCTGCCCCATGGGCCGCAATTGAACAATTATCGGGATCTAGTGGATGACATTAAGGCCGCCGACGAAACAACCGCGGAACCCTTGAGCCAGGAGGAAATCGGCCTTATCAGGAAAATCGCTCGAAAGTTTTCTGAAGATTGGGGGGGTTATAATGCCGCGCATCGGGAAGAAGTGTGGAGGCGGACAACTATTGGTGCCTTGATCCCATACAGTTGCGCCCCTGAACTCACAGAAGTCTAGATTTGAATTGGCGTGGATATGCCCGTAAGAAAAAGCAGTCAGTGATTTTCAATAACACAATTTTCCGCGTTAAACCGGTTGCGAAAGGCCGAGTTGATTAAGAGAATTCAATTCCTTCCTATCCAAGACCGTCATTTTTAAATCAGCTTCATTGCCTTCACTACACTTCAGCAGACCCAGCCGTTTCTTTTTTCGAGATGACCGGCATTTCCAACTCCTTGAACGATTCGGTCTGCCAGTTCCTTGCTCATTTCCCCCTTTTTTACCCGGGTTGTCCACTTTTCCGGGATGCCGCTTTCCCCCAGTAGGCGCTCGGGAGGGTGCCGGCAGTGTCCTCGGAAAGTTCGGCTGCCGACTTCCAATAATCGGATGAAATCAGGGTTTGGATCATCCGCCATTGCCTCGCCGGCCGGTCTCCCCTACTTTTTTCTTCCACCCTTTTTGGCATTTGGAAGAATAATTCGTTCTGACTGAAAAAATATGTGCCCTGAATTATCAGTTTTTTTGATCTGCACAAAAAACTGTAATGGACAATATTCGGCATATTGTCCGAATCTCGGAATTCGTGCTCTTGACAGGTATGGAGCTTTTTGGTTTAATTGCAGGAATTTTGACACCTTCCAACCAACAGCATGCGTTTCGGCTTCCATTTTATAATATACTGTTTTGATAGGGTTCTTTTGTCTTCAGAAAATTCGGGCCTAATCTGAAAAGATACCGATCTTGGAAGCAGTTACATACTCAGCTCCGTCCTCCGCGGCCTTTGCTCATTACACGAAGTGAACCCTGTTCGAGATCCCGACGGCTTTCAAGCGAGTACATGAATTTTCCGTGTAATCCGTGGTAAAAATAAATCCTTTCAAATGGGAATTGCCATGGCCGAAGATAAAATCGAAGATCAAAAACAGGTCGATGCGCTTGCGGAATTCGGCCCCATCGTGCGGGAGATCCTGAGAGGATACCGCAAAGAGCGCAAACTCGCCTTTATCAGCAACAAAGTCGGCATCCACCCCGCCCGCCTGACCGAGATGATCACAAAGAACGGCAACGGCCAGTACAAACGCCGGATCACCCCTTATTACCTCGCCAAGTTCATCAACGCCGGCTTCATGACCGTGGCTCAGCTCCTCGACGGCAGACACCTGGAGGAAATACCGGAACGGGCTCGATTGTTCTTCGAGCGCATGAGTATTACCCGGGAGACGGTGCTGCTGGTTCTGGAGGCCCAGCGGCGGGGGATCAATGTGGATCGGATTTTGAAGGAAATTCTGTACCCGAGGACGGAGGGCGGATAACAGAAGGCGGACCCGGTGTCGCCTTCGGCTATGCCGCGGCAGACAGGATCAACCCAGCCTCGCTAAAGAGCCGCTGCGCCGCGGCCCCGCCCAACAACGGCGGGATCTCCGTTTCGCTCCGACAAGCAGGATTAAAAGATATTTTAACCACGGATCACTTCCTTTAAAATAACCAGTTCTTTCTCTGCGAACTCTGCGACTCTGTGGTGATATATCTTTTACGCCCTTTTCATGACGCATCGTGGCGTCTAATTGTGGCGGCGCCTTGTCAAGGCGTAGCTGCAACGCAGCGAAGACGGAAGCTGAAAACATGAAAACCGCAATATGTCTCACACAGAGCCACAGAGCACACAGAGAAACTAAAAGCATAAATTTGTCATTGTCTTTTATACCTGCTGCGAAGCAGCCGGATATTTCCCCCGGGGAATTTCCCCCGGGGGAAATAATGAGTGGCCAAACCACGCAATTGCGTGGTAATATCACGCATTATGAACACCCTAAATGAAATCTTATCTTCTCGCACCCGCGCCGAGATTTTCAGGCTCCTGTTCGGTCTTTCATCGGAAGAACTCCATGTTCGGGAACTTGAAAGACGCACCGGGCTGAATGAAAGTTCCATCAGACAGGAACTGAAAAAACTGGTTCGCCTGGAACTCTTAATCCGCAGGAAAGACGGCAATCGAACGTATTATCGAGCAAATGAAAACAATCCCTTATATACGGAAATCCGCAAGCTCGTGTTGAAAACATCGGGGCTAACTATAACGATAGGGTGTAAGGTTCCTACGGGTGAGAATCTCGCTGATTAATACCTCACCAGAAGGCCTCTAGGGTCTAAGGGATCGGTGGGTCAAAAAAACCTTGGCGAACATTAACTACTTGT
>JAFDKD010000031.1 GCA_019307165.1 Deltaproteobacteria bacterium
GCAAGGCAATTGATTTATCCGGGTTGAAGAAAGGCGGGGTTTTTCCCTGAGCCTCAAGCCTTGAGCCATTTGCCGTTTTTGTACGCCTCAGTCGTCGCTCCTCGGCGCCTCTGCTTGTGCCTGCATCCCGCATCTTCCCAGCGGGGCATCCCGCGTTTTTCCAGCGGAGACATCTGGCACCTTGCTGGTGATCAGGTATATCCCCAATCCACCATCGAATCACGAATGTCGAATAAGGAATGTCAAAAAATAAGGGCATTTCCTGTAGGAGAGGCCTTAGCCGCGAAAAAAACTTACGTTTGTCTCAAACGCCGCTGATGGTGTATGATGATGTGAATCATTCGTAGGCAGGCGGAAAACATTCGGAACCGAGAGCGGCGATGCAATTCCAATATGGTATTGACAGCAGGGTGCCTTTTCTGAAATCCGTTCTCTTTGGTCTTCAATGGGCTGCCATATTGATTTCGTCCATTGTCATTCTGGGTAAGGTGATGGGCGTCCTTCACTTCGATGACCCGCTCTGCCGCATCGTCTACCTGCAGAAACTCCTGTTTTTGAGCGCCGGGACCCTGGTATGCCAGGTTTTCTGGGGGCACAGGCTTCCGGTGGTCCCGGGGCCGGCCACCGTACTCCTGATCGGCGTCATGGCCAGCCAGGGCTTCGGGATGCCGGCGGTTTATACGTCGGTGATGATCGGCGGGGCATTTATCGCCGTTTTGGCCATAACCGGTCTGTTCGGCCATGTCCAGAAGTTGTTTACGGCCAACGTGGTCGCCGTTGTCCTGCTCTTGATTGCTTTCACGCTTGCACCGGCGATTATGGGCATGATCATTGGGCAGGGAAGCGGTGTTGACCCGTTTCTAAACGTGTGTTTCGCCTTTGCCCTTCTTTTCCTGATGTTTGGTTGTTACCGACTGCTGCAAGGCATATGGAAATCGACTTTAATGATCTGGGCCATGGTTGCGGCCAGTATCGTTTATTTTTTCGTTTTTCCGGCCGCGCAGCTGGACAGGCTGTTTTTGAAAGCCCCCTGGTTCAGCGGTTTTTTTCAGCAGATGATAGTCGATCCGTCGATACAGCCCGGCGTTCTCATGTCCTTCATTTTTTGTTTCCTGGCCCTTTCCGTAAACGATCTCGGCTCGATGCAGGCGGTCGGCGAACTCCTGGAGGCCGGCGACATGACGGGGCGCATCAAAAGAGGTGTTCTGCTGACCGGCCTCGCCAACGTTGCCTCCGGATTCCTGGGGGTGATCGGCCCGGTCAATTATTCCCTCAGCCCGGGTGTGATTGCGTCTACGGGTTGTGCCTCACGGTTCACGCTGCTGCCGGCTGCGGTCGTTATGGGCGCTCTGGCTTTTTTTCCCGCCGCCACGGGCTTTATCGGCAGCGTGCCTTCCGTGGTGATCGGCGCGGTACTGGCCTATATCATGGCCTCTCAGGTCGCGGCCGGACTGGCCATCGCCTTCAGCGGCGAAAAGGGGGCGGGCTTTACGTTCGAGAACGGCCTGGTCATCGGTCTGTCGGTGTTGCTCGGCAACATGGTGGCCTTTTTTCCATCCCACGCGATCAATGCCATGCCCCCTTTCCTAAGACCCATCCTCGGCAATGGTTTCGTGGTGGGCGTGGCGTGCGCGCTGATTCTGGAGCGCGTCTTGGCAACAGGAAATCATGATGGAATAAATTGAGGTCCCGTTTGGGGCGCGACCCGAAACAGAACGCTACATAACCCGAAGGGAGTCTATATGATAGCGCAGTTGATGTCATGTCTTGGCAATTTAAGGCCCATGACGGGGATACGGCTGCGTGCCGCGGTTTTTTTGGTCATTCCGGGGCTGATGGCGGCGGCATGTGCCGCCGTCGGAAATCAGCAGGCCATTCAAAATGAACGGATGCTGGCCGCCGCCGGTTTTCAGGTGAAATTTGCCGATACGCCCGAAAAACTTGACCATCTGAAATCCATGCCCCAGAGACAATACGCGCATCACCAGCGGGACGACGGCCGCGTTTTCTATATGTATGCGGACGCGAACTATTGCAAGTGCCTGTATGTGGGGACCGAGAAGGCGTACCAGCGGTACCAGGAACTCGTCATCCAATTGGAAACCGCGCACGATCAGTTGAAGGCCGCTGAAATCGCACGACAGACACCCGTCTACATGGACTGGGACGTATGGGGGCCATGGGGCCCGTGGTGGTAACCTTGACGGTCTCGTAAAAAGTCTCTAAGGCCGTCACTCCCGCGAAGGCGGGAGCCCAGAAGTGGTTTATTTTCCTGGATTCCCGCCTTCGCGGGAATGACGAAAAAGGGTGCTTTCTGACTTTTCACGAGTTTGCCAACCTTGGATCCCATCGTTTTTTTCTCCTGCGATACTGAAACGATGGGGGAATGATGCAAGCGGCATGACCGGACTGGATTGGCTGATTATCGTCTGCTACCTGATCGTCATGGTGGCCTTGAGCGTCTATGTGGGGCGGGGTCATTCCACCCAGACCGATTATTTCGTGGGAGGACGGCGCCTTCCCTGGTGGGCCGTGGGCCTGTCCACCATGGCCACCCAGACCTCGGCCATCAGCTTTATCTCCATACCCGCGTTTGTGGCCTTGAGGCCCGGGGGCGGTCTGACCTGGCTTCAGTACGAAATGGCCGTTCCTTTGGCCATGATCGCGGTGATGGTCCTGTTGCTGCCCTTTTTCCGCAGGTTGCACCTGATCAGTGTTTACGGCTATCTTGAACGGCGTTTCAACCCGTCCGTGCGCTACCTGGTGAGCGGGGTTTTCCTGGTCGCCCGTTCCCTGGGAACGGGCGTCGGGGTCTATGCCAGCGGTATCGTCCTTTCCGTCTGTCTCGGCATACCGCTCTGGTCCACCATTCTGATCATGGGGTCCGTCACCGTTATTTACGATACCATCGGCGGCATATCGGCGGTGGTGTATTCGGACGTCGTTCAGACGGCAATTCTGATTGCCGGAATTATCATGTGCATTTACTATGCAAGCGGACTCGCGGGGGGGCTGGATCAGATATGGACCGCCTTTCCCCACGACCGCCGTATCGCCATCGACCCGTCTGCGGGAATTGGTGAGGGTGGCGGCGCCCCCTTGTGGGCGTTTCTTATCGGAGGGTTTTTCCTCTACGTCTATTACTACGGGACCGATCAGAGCCAGGTGCAACGGGAACTGTCATCCAAGGATGTTACGGACACCAAGCTGTCGCTCATGTTTAACGGCTTTGCCCGCTTTCCGCTCACCTTGCTCTACGTGGCCATGGGGGTTATGCTGTGGGGTGTGGTTCAGCATTCGCCCGAACTGGGGTCGAACATCCCGGAAGGCAACCCGGATTACCTTGTCCCCAGCTTTATTCGGCTATACCTGCCGCCGGGGTTGAGGGCGCTGGTACTCGCTTCCCTGCTGGCGGCGTCCATGTCCAGCCTGGATTCGGCGCTCAACTCCCTGTCGGCGTGCACCATGCGAGATTACATCGGGCGGCGGCTGAAGGACCCGGCGCGCCTCCTTCTCTTCAGCAAACTGACCACCATCGCCTGGGGCGTCATCATTACCCTGTTCGCATTTGCCGTCGGGCACATCTCCAGCACCGTGGTGGAGGGGATCAACATGATCGGGTCTCTTTTTGCCGGGCCCATACTGGGCACCTTCGTGATGGGCGTTTTATCTACGCGGGTCACCGGACGAGGGGTCATGGCCGGGATTCTTATCGGGGTGGCCCTTAATCTGGGTTTAGCGCTGGCCGCGCCTTCGGTTCACTGGATGTGGTGGAACATGACCGGGTTCCTCGCCGTGGCGGTAGTGGCCCTGTTGACCCGGCGTCCGTCCGCCTCGCCCCGGAACGCAGAGGTGGCGCCATTTGTGCTTCAACTGAAAACACTGGCCGCGACGGAACGCCCGTGGCTGCCCGTTTACGGATTGATGGCGGGGTACTTTGTCTTGATTTTGGCCGTGCTGATTTCACTCAAGTAAAGAACTGAGCGCAAAGGAGAAAAGGATGATTACATACGATCTGGATAAAGAAAATGCCGTGCTGCACGTGCATCCGTCGGGTCCCCTTGGAAAGGAAGATTTCTCCGAGTTGGCGAAAACGGTTGACCCATTCATCGAAGAAAAGGGAAAGTTGACCGGTCTGCTGATCGAGTCGGAGAGTTTTCCGGGTTGGGAAAGCCTGGCTGCATTGATTCAACACTTCAGATTTGTCCGGGACCACCATGCGAGTATTGGAAAGGTGGCCCTGGTAACCGATTCCCTGATCGGCGATGTCGCTGAAAAAATCGCCTCTCATTTTGTGTCGGCGGAAGTGAAGCATTTTCCCGCGGGAGATCTTGAGACCGCCCGAAAATGGGTGACCGCATGACGTTTGTATTTGACTATAAGCCGCCGGCCAAGGCGCCGGAAGACGCATTCTGGTTCTTGTTTCAAGAACACCGGCTCTTGCTGAGGCATGAAAATGAAAGCTACGAAATCCCGCGAACCCGAGATGTCGAAAAACTCGATCCGGCGCCGGTGAGGAAGCAGTTTCTCGGGTCGCTGGAGGGCCTGCCCTGTTTTTTCGCTGAATTGAGCGACGATGTGTCCGTCTCGGATGGTTTTACACTCACGGGACTTCGGCAACTTTTTGCAAGGAGCGGCGAGGATGTCATCCGCGCGGCGGGAACGGCGAACCAGCTGCGCCAATGGAATCGAAACCACCGGTATTGCGGCCAATGCGGAGGCCCTACGGAGGACAAGGCGGACGAACGGGCAAAAATCTGTCCCCGGTGCGGGCTGACTAATTACCCGCGGCTGTCGCCGGCCGTCATCGTCGCCGTGATCAGGGACACCCGGATACTGCTTGCCCGTTCGCCGCGATTTCCAGGAGATTTTTACAGTGTGCTTGCCGGGTTCGTGGAACCGGGCGAGACCCTGGAAGAATGCGTCAGACGAGAGATCTTCGAAGAGGTGGGCATTGCCGTTGAAAATATCCGCTATTTCGGCAGCCAGCCGTGGCCGTTTCCCGATTCCCTGATGCTGGCCTTTACAGCGGAATATGTCGGCGGGGAAATACGGGTGGACAATACCGAAATCGCCGACGCCGACTGGTATCCGTCGGACCGTCTTCCGAAAATTCCTCCCCGGATCAGCATCGCAAGACGGCTGATCGACTGGTTCGTGGAGGGCGATATCAGGCAACAAAAAACTTGAATTTAAATAAAAAAAGATTATTATAAGGGGCATCATGGGGGCTCGCCTTTATGGTGAGTCCTGTTTCGTTCTGAAGGGAAGATCCATTTGTCAAGAGTGGCGCCTGAAATTTGGAACCATGTGAATCTATGTGAAAGGAGGGTGTCACTGTGGCAGACGGAATCGTAAAATGGTTTAATGACAAAAAGGGATTCGGTTTCATAGAGAGGGAAGACGGTGATGACGTTTTTGTACATCACACCGCCATCAACATGACCGGATTTAAAAGCCTCAACGAAGGCGACCGTGTAAGCTTTGATGTCGAACAAGGCGACCGGGGGCCTTCAGCCAAGAACGTTACCAGATTATAGTTCACTGGATGCGTATTTACCGGGCATCTTGTCGCGTTGAGGCGAGATGCCTTTTTATTCCATAAACACTTTAGAAACGAAAACGCTGGGGGATTTTAGGTTAATGGGAAAAGGAACAGATGACATGCCGGAAAACGGACGCGCCGCAACCGACAACGAGGTCCTGGTCTCTGACGATGCCAGTAATGCTTCTCTTGATGTGGAAGAGGGCGATTTTTATGAAACCGATGCCGACTCAGGGGACGAAGGTCCCAACTTTATGGAATTGTATGAGGAAAGCCTGAAAAGCATCGAAGAAGGAAAGGTGGTCCGGGGTGAGATCGTACAGGTAGACGACGAATTTGTTTTGGTCGATATCGGCTATAAGTCCGAGGGGCAGATTCGAATCGCCGAGTTCACCGACGCACAGGGCAATGTGACGGCCGAAATCGGGCAGGATGTAGAAGTGCTCCTGGTGCGCAAAGAGGACAAAGAGGGACGCATCATCCTTTCCAAAGAGAAGGCCGTGGGCGCCAAGACATGGGATACAGTAGAGGAGGCCTATAAGACCCGCGGCACGGTCAAGGGCAAGATTTTTTCGAAGGTGAAGGGCGGTCTTTCCGTCGATATCGGGATTCAGGCGTTCCTGCCGGGGTCCCAGGCGGATCTGAGGCCGGTCCGCAATCTCGATTCCCTGATCGGTCAGGAGTTTGATTTCAGGATCGTTAAATACGAAAAGGAGCAGGGAAATATCGTCCTGTCCCGCCGCGCCCTACTGGAAGAAGAAAGAAAGGCCCTCAGGGAGAAAACCCTTGAGCTTCTGGAAAAGGACGCCATTTTGGAAGGGATTGTCGGAAACGTGACCGATTTTGGTGTATTTGTCGATCTCGGCGGTATTGACGGCCTCGTGCACATCACCGACATGGCTTGGCGCAGGGTGCGCCACCCTTCGGAAATGTTTCAAGTGGGCGATGAGATCACGGTCAAGGTGTTGAGCTTTGACAAGGAGCGGGAACGAGTCTCCCTCGGCCTCAAGCAGCTGACCCCCGACCCGTGGCTGAACGCCCAGGAAAAATACACGGCGGGCGCCAAGATAAGCGGCAAGGTCGTCGGCCTGAAGGAATACGGCGCCTTCGTGGAAGTGGAAGAGGGCATGGAAGGCCTGATTCACGTATCTGAAATGTCGTGGACCGAAAAAATCTGGCACCCTTCCCAGGTCCTGAACGTGGGCGATGTCCTGGACATCATGGTCCTTGACGTGGATCCGGTGAAGAAGCGAATTTCCTTGAGCAGGAAGCAGGTCGAGCCCAACCCCTGGGAGGGTATCGCGGAAAGCTATCCCGTCGGGACCATCATCGAAGGAAGAATTAAAAACATCACCGATTTCGGCATGTTTATCGGCATCGATGAAGGGATTGACGGGCTTGTGCACGTATCCGATATCGCATGGGGCAAACCCTTAAAGCATCCTTCCGAAATCTACGCGAAAGGCCAGGACGTGCAGGCCGTCGTCCTGAGCATCGACAAAGAAAATGAGCGGTTTTCATTGGGAATCAAACAGCTTTCTCCCGATCCCTGGGACCTGGTGCCGGAGAAATACAGACCCGGCACCAGGATCAGCGGCAATATCACGAACGTGACCACTTTCGGAATTTTCGTTGAACTGGAAGAGGGCATAGAGGGCCTTGTTCATGTCTCGGAATTCTCCGGAGAAAAAGAGGAGAAGCCGTTGTCCCGGTTCAAGGAAGGCGATGTGATCGAGGCGAAGGTTGCTTCCGTCTCTCAAAAGGATAAGAAAATCCGTTTGTCCGTCCGAAACCTGGATGAAGGACCGGAAACCAATATCCAGGATTACGTGAACAACCGAAAGGGCGCCACATCCAATCTGGGAGAGTTGCTGAAAGAGAAGATCATGAATCAAAAGCAGGAAACGTGATCCATGAATGCGTTTCGTTTGTTTGCCGGCAAGACCCCTGAACGAATTGAGCAATCGGGGGATGCGTTTTTTGAAAAGGGTGAATTGGGCGCGGCAAGATTGGAGTATGAAAAGGCCCTGGACAAGCTCAAAAGGAAAACGCCGGACGCGCTTCAGCATATCGAACGCGTCGAGGGCAAAATTGTCCAATCCGGGAACGCCCTGGCCTTGAAACACAGAGAGACGGCGGACGATCTGGCGGATATGGGGGATTATGAAGAGGCCGTAGCGCTGTTGCGCCTCGGCCTGGAATTAACGCAGCAACGGGAGATCGCCGCAGATATCGAGCAGCGGCTGGCCGGATTGCAGGCCCATATGGATGTTTCAGACGCCCCCGGGGCAGAGGATATGGAACCTGTGGCGGAAACAACAGATGAAGTCGCGCACCAGGCCCGGGGGGAGCATTATTTCGCAGCGCTTATCAGTACCCTGCCCCCGCCGGAGCAGGACGCCTATCAGGGTTACGGCGATCATTTTCAGGAAGGCTATGTGAAGCTGAACCAGGGGGATTTCGAAGATGCGATGGAACTGCTGTCCCGGGCCCTGGACGAAAACGGTGCGGCAGTCGGCTTTATTCCCCTTGAGCTTGCCACCGCTCACATCAATCTGGGCCATGACAGCGAAGCGCGTCTGCTGTTGGAAGACTTTCTGGCGGTGCATCCCGAATCGGTGAGGGCCTATCAGCTGTTATGCGAAATTTATTGGCATGACCGTCAGTTCGACCAGACCCACCAAGTGCTTTCAACGTGTCCGGAACAGATAAACGATTTTTCGGCAATACACCTGCTCAAAGGCGAGACGTTTTTTCTCTCGGGGCGGTTTAACGATGCTGAATCCCATTATATCGACTATGTCCGGACCCACCCCTGGGATGAAGGCATAGCCCTTGCCCTTGCGAGGACCTTTGAGGCGTTGGGGAAAACGGAAAAGGCCCGGGACCTGTACGCTCAGGCCATAGATACGTGCCAGGGCTGCGGAAGCCGCGTTGATCCCCATATCAAACAGCGATTCGCCGATACCAGCCTGGAGGCCGGAGACCATTCAACACGCCTGCTGGAACTGTACCTGGCGCTTATCCAGGAAATTCCGGAAAATCGGGCCGGCAATTATCTGAAGATCAGCCGGATCTATGAACTGAACGAGAACGAGGAAGAAGCCCGCAGGTTCAGGTCGTTTGCCCAAGAGGCCTCAGCGTAGTCAGTGCGCCGGTCCGGCCTGCGTCTTAACGCCCTTCAAATTTGGCCGGCCGCTTTTCCAGAAAAGATGAGACGCCCTCGATGAAGTCCCTGGTATCGCACAGGGTCCGCTGGCAGAACCGCTCGTATTCAAGCTGCTCTTCCAGGTTGTGATGCTCAGACTCGGCATATGCCCGCTTGATGTAGCCGTATGCCTTTGTGGGGCCGGCGGCAAGCTTCCGTGCCACGTCCATGACGGCGTCCATGAGGCTGCCGTCTTCCACGCATTGCCAGATAAGCCCCCATTCAGCCGCCTTCTCGGCCGGCAGTTTTTCGCCGAGAAAGGCCAGACCCAGGGCACGGGCCCTACCCACGAGCCTGGGCAATTGCCATGTGCAGCCGCAATCGGGCACGATGCCGAGCTTGGGACCGAAAACTTGCATGAAGTAGGCCGACCGTGATGCAATGACGATGTCCGCGGCAAGGGCCAGGCCCACCCCGCCCCCGGCGGTGACGCCGTTTACGGCCGACACGACCGGTTTTTCCAGCCTGTAGACCTCGGCGATCAGCGGGTTGAAGTGGACCCTCATTTTTTCGGACACGATCTCCCCCACGGAAAGGTTTTCGCCGGGTCCCTTGCCCGCGTCCGTGAGGTCGGCGCCGGCGCAGAAGGCATCCCCCGCGCCGGTGATCACCAGGACCCGCATGGCCGGTGTCTCGGACACTTCCCTGATGGCGCTTCGCACCTCCGTCATCAGGGGAACGTTCAGACTGTTAAACGCTTCAGGCCGATTCAGGGTGATGAGCGCCACCCCGTCCCGGTTTTCAAATTGAATGTTTTCGAAACTCATAATCGATATCTCCTGAATCCATTTTCCGTTCAGCGCATCCTTGTGCAGGCGTCCGGGTCCACCACCGATAAATAATAGATAAACGATTGCCTAAACGTCAATCAAAGTTTTTATCTCGGCAGGAAAAAATAACGCGACAATACGCTTTCTCTTTTTGACAAATTTTCGCTATTAAGAGAAGATCCCCTATGTGTTATAGCGGATGGGACGGATTTTCTTAGACCAAACCTGAAAGGTCAGGCCCGGGCATGCTGGCGGACAATGAAAAACTCAAGACCCTGACCCGGTTGGGCATAGAGCTGAACGAGGTTCAGGACCTGGATATTCTTCTGGAGCGGGTCCTGACTCAGGCCCGCCTCTTTGCCAATGCGGATGCCGGTTCCATTTATATCCTGGACTGCGACTCACTCCATTTCACCTACACCCAGAACGACACCCTGCGGAAACAGCTTCCC
Source organism: Deltaproteobacteria bacterium (assembly GCA_019307165.1). Lineage (GTDB taxonomy): Bacteria > Desulfobacterota > DSM-4660 > Desulfatiglandales > Desulfatiglandaceae > JAFDKD01. The sequence continues at coordinate 9,976 of JAFDKD010000031.1, forward strand.
CACGGGGAGAAGCTGATCTATTCGACCTTTACCATCCCAGTGGACAAGACGAGCATGGCGGGCTACGTGGCCGAGACGGGCCGTTCGTTGAATATAGAGGACGTCTATCGAATCGAACCGACGCGTCCCTATCGATTCATGAAGGGCTACGATGATGCCACCGGCTACAGGACGAGATCGGCCCTGACCATTCCCCTGAAGACCTCCAGTGAGCACACGCTGGGTATTCTACAGATCATCAACGCACAGAGCGAAGAGGGCCGCATCGTCTCGTTTTCCGATGAAGACGAAATCAATATGCATCATTTCGCCAGCCTTGCCACCGTGGCCCTTGAAAGGGCCCAGATGACCCGCGCCATGATCCTGCGGATGATCCGGATGGCGGAGATGCGGGACCCGAAGGAAACGGGGGCCCATGTCAACCGTGTGGCCGGGTTCTCTCTCGAGGTTTTCGAATGGTGGGCGAGGATTCATCAGATATCTTCAACGGAAGTGGACAAGACGCGCGATATCCTCCATATGGCTGCCATGCTTCACGACGTGGGCAAGGTCGCTATTTCCGACACGATTCTGAAGAAACCCGCCAAATTGAACGATGCTGAATACGAGATCATGAAACAACATACGATCCTGGGGGCACGGTTGTTCCAGGACCGTCAGTCCGATTTCGACGATGCGGCCGCGCAGGTGGCCCTCTGCCACCACGAGAGGTGGGATGGAAAAGGATACCCGGGGCATGTGGATACGGCAACGGGAGCGCCGATCAAAGGCCGTGCCGATAAGGATGGGACGGCCAGGGGCAAATTGAAGGAGGAGACCCCGCTTTTCGGGCGAATCGTAAGCATAGCGGATGTCTATGACGCGCTTTCTTCACGCAGGTCCTACAAGGAGGCATGGGACGAAGACAGGGTGTTGACCACCATGACCGAGGGCAGGGCCTCCCAATTCGACCCTGAACTCATGGACATCTTTCTCTCCCGCATGGATGTGATTCGATCCATTCAGGCTCGATACAGAGATGAGGGCGTCTGATTGCGTAACCAAATCCAGTGCTGAGGGGCGGGACTGAGTTGTTCGACTATGCCGTCCGGGAGATACGTACCGTGGCTTCGCCAGGTTGAGGTTTAGGTTGAGGCTGAGAGAAGGATGAAGAAAAGATTTAATTTTTTTCTCAACCTTGACCTTAGCCTTAACCTCATCAGCCTACCTTAACGTCCCCCATGGGTGCGGCCTCAAAGCCGGGCCTGCTGCGGGGAAGCTGCCCTTTAGCGAAGCCGAGATCTGTAGGCTGTGAATTTTTTTACTCCGGATTTTCCCAGCATCCCGCCAGAAACGCGCCGGTTTGAAGATTTTGTGACCGGCCTCGCTCCTCCAATACCGATGCCTGCTCGGGCGTATGGTCCTTTTGAAAATGTATGGCCGACCTGATGTCCCCGTCAAAGGGGGAAAGGGCTCGAAGCTCTTCCGGTGAACGGAAGTATATGTTTTGAAACAGGGCGTGCCCCACACCGGCAGCCTTCCTTCTGCGTTCCGCCCACGGGCCGAGACTGTTCAGGGTGGCAACCACAATGCGCCCTCCCGGCCGGGTGACCCGGAAAAGTTCAGCCATTGCCCCATCCCCGTCTTCAATAAACTCAAGGGCCGTTATTGACATCGATTTATCGAACACGCCGTCCCCGAAGGGCAGCTTTCTCATGTCTCCGCGGATCATGAGAAACGGCTGTCCCTCGAGTTTTCGGCCCGCTCCCCGGAGCATGGGCATGGAAAGTTCCAGGCCGACGACCCGCGCGCCTGCGGCAAGCCAGTCCATGGTGAATATGCCGGTCCCGCAGCCGGCATCCAGAATATGTTCCCCGGCGGCAGGGTGCAGCATGTCGAGGAGGAGTTCCCGCTCGTATCTCCATATCACACGCCCGATGGGGGTCTCGAACCACCGGTCATATGCCTCAGGCCATTCATCGAACAGGTCAACCATGGCGGTCGTTCCTCCATGCTTTTCAGGAAGGTCCACTGATAATCATAAACTGATGAGACGGTCCAACCATGCGGTTATAAATCGATACGTATGTCTGGCGTCGGGCTTCGGGTTTAGAGATGTGCCATGTTATATTATGTGCGTGTCATTCCGATCGCCTGTATATAACGGATGCCACGGGCAAGTCAGCAATATTTTTAAGGCGGAAAAGAAGAAAAGTGATAATCGCCTTCGAAGACAGGGTCGATATGTGTTAAGATGCCCGAACGATTTTCGGAAGTATTGACCGGGAGGGACGCAAATACCAGGTGTATGGATATGCCGCCTAAGCGTAAGCGTATGAAGCGGAATCGATGGACAATCGCGAGCATAAGATGTGAGGGTAAATGGACATGAATATCTCGGATCTGAAAAAATACTGCGACAA
>JAFDKD010000358.1 GCA_019307165.1 Deltaproteobacteria bacterium
CATGGGCCCAAATAATTTCACCCGCAGGCTCTCCGCGATACTCAGTGCTTGTTTGTAATTGCCCGCAACTCCGCTTTCACTTACAAAGGCAAGCCTGTAAAGGTACAGCAGGTCGGCCGAGAGCTTGGAGTGATATATATTCCCTTTAAAAATGCAGCGGATGCAGAGCTTCTGCTTGACTCTTTGTACAAGGCGGGGCTGAAGTGATGGCGGGCAAGGCACTATATGTTGTGGCGGCGCATTGAATTTCGGAGGCTGCCAAGTAAAAAAGGCAGGGCAAAAATGCCCTGCCTTGTCATGCATTGAACCGAATTGATTTTTTCACGCGGTTTTCGTTCTTCGGATAAAAACCCACAACCCGATCCCGGAAAGAAGCATTAAGAAAATCCCTAGGAATCATCCCCTCTTTCTGGATTGGAGTTCATCTTGTTGCCGTACTCTGTCACCACACTATCGTATTCACTTTGATCTTCAATCCCGCACAATACGCGGGCAGCCTTCTTCTTCACCTCAAGGTTGGCCAACCAATAAATGTTCATCAACTGGGTTTGGGAGGTCCCGGATCCGCAAATTTTGGCCTCCACCAACCCCCCACTGGTAAAGAAGTGGTGTGCCAGCTTGAACATGCGCACCCGGTCCTCAGTCGGCACATCATCCACCCCTTGGAAAAATTCCTTTAGATAACCCCCGATCTCCGGATTGGCAAAGTCCCTTTCACCGGGAGCTGTGGCCACAAGACCACCTGCAACGTCTATGGCCATCCGGCGGCATTCACTAATGGACAGGGCTCCGTCCAGCTTGGCCACATTGGAAAACAATCGGTTGGGAAGATAGACCCCCGATGCCGATTTGTAGCCCATGTTGGCCGCGGCCACCCCGCAGGCATAGGAGCGGGCGCCCATAAAGTTCATTTCCGTGATCTTGTCACGGATGTGTTTGACCTTACCTAACCCATTGTAATCTGCCAGGGCCTGGGCTATACCGATGAAATTGTCGATCCAACCAGAGGTGCAAGCACTTGACACGCAACGGTGGATCCTTCCGAAGCGCTCGCACAAATTGTTGCTGTGTTCGATTTCTCCGCACAGGAAGACCCGCTCCCAGGGGACGAAGACATGATCGAAGATTATCATCTGGGTGCTGTAGGCTCCAAAGCGTACATTGCCATGATCCATGCCTTGACCAGCCAAGCGCATGGCGTCCCCAGCGTTGAACTGATGGACGTGGATGACCCCCTTTTCATCAGAAGGCACAGCACAGACTACCGCGTAATCCTCCTCACCTTGACGCATGGCGGTGGTGGGAACCACCAAATGCTCGTGACAGCCGATGGTGCCTGATTGGTGGGCCTTGGCTCCCCTTATCACTATGCCATTCTTCTTTCTTTCAACGATTCTGGTGTACAGATCGGGATTGCTTTGCTTGTTTGGCCTTTTGCTGCGGTCACCCTTTACGTCGGTTATTGAGCCGCTGACCGACAGATCGTTTTGGTGGATGTAGGTCAGCCAGGTGTTGAAGCGGTCATGGTAGTTTGTGCCGGTAGCCTGGTCCACGTCATAGGTAGAACTTGCTGTGGCGTTTAGGGCGTCGGTGCCGGTGCACTGGTAGATACATTCGCCGGTGCAGAAGGAGGCCAACTTTATTTGTTGCTGCCTTTTGAGCAGATCCTCGGCACTCTGGGCGATGTTAATGAAACGGCTGATTGGTTCGTCTGTCAGATGGGAAATGGCCGTAGTGTATTCCCGGTGCTCGGAAAAAGAAAGGTCATAGGCCGCGGCCACGGTTTCGATGGTTGGGCTGATGGCCGGATGATCCCAATAATCATGCACCTGCTTACCTTGAACATAAAGTATAGATTTGACTTTTTTGATGCTTTCCTTGTATTCGTCGCCGTTCATTAATGCCATATTTTGGCCCCCTATTTTTTTAGTTCGCTGTAGAAACTCATGCCCTATGGGCGTGGTCATGTTGGACTGGCTATGCCGGTCCAGAATGTGGAATAACGCTGGTAAATAAGTAAATTAGGATAGGAGTTGGAGCTGACGCTACCCCTATTTTGTGCTGAAACAATCAGGCTTGGAAGGGGCTGCGAACGGATCCACATCATGATCCGAGGTTTTAGGTTTAGAAGGATATACATCACCGAAAAGGACAGCCACAATTGATCGAACGACCTTAAGACTTGGACCGGAAACCGAAAACGCATGACAATCGGGAAGTGGTAATTGAATGTGAAAACCGACAGCTACTGATGCAATAGAAACTTAGTTTTTTACCAGCGTTACCTTCCCCGATCGAGGCCTCTCTGTTTGCGCCATTTAGGCAGGAGTTCTTCATCGACTTTCCGACTGACCTGAGGCGCCTTTGACAGAAACAGTTCGCCTAAACTCGGGCTGAGGTTGATGCGCCCGTAACTGCCGTCGAAAACGATGATCTTATCCGTTCCGGCGACACGCTGGGCAAAGTTGACCGCCGTGGCCAGGCTTTCCGCGCCTACGGCCGCGTTCATGAATTCGGGATTGGCGGGGTCTTGTGAAAGATTGTCGGCCAGGCTCCGGCCCACGACCACGGTGGGGATGTTCAAGGGCAGTTCGGTGCACGTCATATGGGTCCACATATGGTTGATCACAAGGGCCTTGAGGGCCGGGTTGATGGCACTTACCTTGGGCGCACCGGGGACCTTTTCGAAAAGAGCGAAACCCGTTCCGGCCGGGATCGTGTCCAGGTCGAAGAAGTCGAGTTGCACATTGACCAGATTGCCGAACGTGATGCCGCTCGCATGCTGGTAGTGGAGCCATTTCGCGCCATCCATCACCGCGACGCATGCATCGATTTCTGCAAAGAGCCTGACCATTTTCCCATAGGATTTCAGACCTTCCAGGGTCAGCCGGCGATTGATCCGATTGAGGTCGTTGTCGGCGTCAACCCCGGTTACGCCCGAAGGCGAGGTCAGAAGAAGCGAGCTGAAGGCATACCTTTCCTGGATAAATGGGGAATCAAAGATGGCCCTTTGGACGAAATTGGAGCTGCGGGGGCCGAAGTTGAAGTGGTATACCCCCCTGGTTTCCAATCTGGCGTACGACATGGCGAAGGGTTTCAGTGCCTGGTCGATCAGACGGTGCCAATACAGTTCCCTCAAGTCGCCGTGGTGGGCCTGGATGAACCAATCGGCATCATAGAGTTCCGCAATCCCATAAAGCCTGCCGATTTCGGTCTCGATTGCAATGCCCCGGTCCATAGGCGTCACACCTGCCGTTTGACCTTCAAAATAATCATCCAGACCGTAGTAATCCAGGATTTCCGGGGCCTCCTGATAGCACCCGCCCGCGGCCATTTTCAGCCGGATGTTCCCGCATCCGGTCCGGGCCTTGACCACGTCTTTGATGGTCTTGATCATCTCGGCATAGGCCCGGCCGCCCAATATGGCGAAGCCGTGTTCGGAGCAAAGCACATTGACCGTATGGTCTGCCCGAATCATCGCCATGTCCACGCCGGCCAGGGCCTCTTCAGCCGCCGATCGGATTATGGAAAGTTCGTCGTTTTGCAGGTAGATGGCCGGCGTCACATCGGGAAACAGGTCGCCCACGTCCAGGGACACAAGCCCCGGCAGTTCCGCCGCCCTCTGGCAGGGCGGCGTTCCGTATACGGAGGGCATGATGTCCGGCGGAAATACCACTTCCTTGAGCATGGCTTCTTCCCTCTGCTTGAGTCGGTACGTCAGGTTTTCCTAAACACCCCTTTGTCTTCTTCAAGGTAATAGCCGGGATGTTTCCGGATCACCTCTTCCGGAACGTCCCAAATTGTCGGGGTGATGTTGTACAGTCGCCGGCCTTCACCGAGATCGGGTTCGATTCCGGCGGCCTTGAGCAGCCGGAGCATGGGTTCGGTGCAGTAAAGAGTGCAGCCGGAACAGACGCCGGTCATCGTTGTGATATCCTGCAGCGAGCGGGCGCCTTTGAGGACCGCCGCGGCCGCCTCCTCGACCCGGGTTCCTGCGCACAGGCAGATCAGTTGCCGGGGATGCAGGTGGGCTTTGATGCAGAGTTTGACCAGCTCGTTGCGGTCAACCTCCGCCGGGTTTACCTTCAGCAACAGAGGCTCTGTCCGGTCGACCAGGCGTACCGCCTCTTCCGGGCAAATGTCCGCACAGTGGTTGCAGGCCACGCACTTTCGATCATCTACTCGGGCCTTTTTGTCTTCGACTCGGATGGCACCGCTAGGGCAAACAGTCTGACATAGCCCATCACCAATGCACTTGGTTTCATCTACTTCGGCCCTGAAATACACGTTTTTCATGTCGGTTAACCCCCAACCTTAAAGCGATTCAAAAATCGGAGCCGTTTAAATGCTCTGGAAGCACCGATGAACACTTGAATGTCACAACCCGCCTTGCATCCAAAGGAATCTACTAAACAAGATCGGAATTGGCTGGAGTAAGGATCGCTGAATATGCCTTTTTCCGACTCCCGGTATCCCAAAGA
>JAFDKD010000359.1 GCA_019307165.1 Deltaproteobacteria bacterium
ACAAATATTTAGGGGCTTTATAGCTGTGCTTGGACGTCAACAGGGCGAAAACAAGAAGAGTCCCCTGTGTGATCGTTGCAACTATTAGGATAAAAAAGAAGTTCATACGTCTATGATACTGCTGATAAAGACATTATCCCGGAAGATGCACGTGAATACGCCCGAAAACGTGCGCGGGCTTATGATGGTGACAATCTCGAACTCGATCGGTACTGCCCAATTTCCGGTTACAATAGCAAATCTTTATCCCAGCCGTAATGCTCTATTTTTATTTCTCCCATATTACTCGTTCCCAATCCGTAAACTTTATCGGCAGCCTCTACGCAGATGGGGGGTGGAGAAAGGGGCCATGGTTCACCTCTTATGGCCTTCCTTTTTTCCGTTATAATCTTTAAACAAACAGTTTCGACGGCAACAGGGTCAGTCCCGGCGATCAAACCATTATAGGCCCATTTGTATCTTGGATCAGGCTGGGGTCCCTTATCACAGAGGGGATAGAGCGCGTCAACCAGAACAAGCTTCGTCTTTCCTTTGACAAAGGGGAGGTTCCAGATTTCTCCCAACTTGGCGCTGTTGCTTTTGTGATACTGACTGGGGCTGCCGGAAAACATGATGTAATCTTTCAGCACCGTGCCGATTCCCGTCAGCCAGTGGGCCTTAAGTGCCGGCAGCGCAATCAAAGCGGTACACTCTCTGGGTCCATCAGGCCCCCCCTGGGCCGGCGTAATCCTTTTCCTCGGGATTCCGGCATCCATTAATGAACTTTTTACAGCTTCAACGACCTCTTCGTGAGTTGGATTCAAATGGTCAGTTGGAACCAGGCCAATCATATCATCCGGCTTGACAAGGCTCAGCCATGCATCTTTGGGATTCTTCCGGCCGGTAACCTTGATTAATGCCTGCTCGAGCATTTTCTTTACAATGGCACTGTCCACATCTTTTGAAGAATCCATGGCGTTTTTGTTGCGTACGATGGTCACCAAACTTGAACGAAGTTCTTTTGCTTCAGCCTCAGGCCATTTAAATCCAAAAATAGAAGCTCCGATCGTCGCACCGATTGTGCCACGAATAAAATCTCTCCTTGTAATCACATGATTTTTGTCTTTCATGATAACCCCTGTGTGATTTCGGATTTCGGATTGTGGATTAAGAAACGATTTGGTTCATTTGTCGGTTTACACTTTTGGAACAACAGCGCCCAGTTCGGCGTAGAGATATGGCATCCGACCCAACCCTCACCGCGATCTGGAGGATTCCAACAAATCAATACCGTTTTTACTGTTCTCAATTATTGTCCCGGCAGATTTCCGGTCATGGCATTCAAATACGATTGAAACACATTTACCGACCAATTCATACCCCAGCCAGCCATCCTCCAATTTGAAAAGACTCGGACCGCTATTGCCTGAATCTGCCGGCAGTTCTTTCTTATGCTCCGGCAGATAGGCCTTGTGAAAATGATCGAGGGCTTTTTCTGCACGCTCATGATTTGCATATTTCACGAGCAGAAACTGGCATCGTTTTAGGTCACCGGAACTGGAAATGTGCTCATAGGGGGCCGTAACTGCCTCTGCCGTGAGATCAAGATCCAGAATATTTTCATGACTGAGGTAATAGATTGAATTTAATGCCAGATAGGATCGAAAAAAGCACAATCTATCTCTACGCAATTTCCAGCCCGAACCAATTTGGGGGGAGAGGGCTTTCAGCACTTCCGGTTCCGGGGGGCTTTTCCGGTTTGCAGCAATTGCCCTGCCCAAGGTAATCACAGCTTGTTTTGAGGCAGGTGTTTCACGGAAGGCCATGATCCTGGCATAGAGATTGTCCGACCAGATGCGCAACAGGCCTGCACCGTAGAGTGCCCTGACAGATGAGGCAGGAGGTTGTTTTGATCCATTTGCAGAAGGGTCACCAAGGAATACAACTTCACCACCCCAATCCAAAGAAAGCAACCCAAAAGCATCGTCGGGCGTTTCCATAAAATATAATTCCACCAGGATGTCGTTTTTGTTTTCATCGGTATAATCGAATACCTCAAGGTGGTGGAAACGATATCCCAGATAGAGTTCGCCGGCTCCGTTCATATATTTGAAGATATTGGTGGAATCGATTATTTTCGGGGATCCGGGCCTGCTCCAGTCCCCGGCAGTTTTTGGAAGAACAATCTCATTCGCTTCCACGACATCCCCCTGGAAGTAAAAAGCAACCACAAAGGAAAAACATATTAATAAAATTACCTTTTTTTGAACCATGCCCAATAATGAAGAACGATTTTTTATTATGCGGTCTTTTGGCGACATTAGCGTGATCTTTGAAGGCTTTGCCACTCTTTCACCTTCTTGTCCAACAGATTCTGGGCTTGTCGAATCAGCTCCTTGCCATTCATTTGATAATAAACGCGACCGCGCCTTATGAAAATGTGATCGATTAATCTGCCTCCCTTTTTCTCTATCTCTCGCTGGAACTCTTTTATCGGCTCGGCCTTGAATTTGCTGTTGAACGTGTTGAACAGAACAACGTCTTTTCCGCTGAAATCGTTCTTTTCAACAAAAGTCCACAGGGGCGGCGACGGACGATACCACCAAATTGGAGACCCGAGGAAAATCAAACGGTATCGATGTAAATCGACAACTGCGGGAGTGATGTCAACCTGCTTCGTTTCTGAGCGGGAATCACCGTTGGCCTGTAACCAGCCTCTAAAATCCAGGCCGTAGGATTTAGTCTCTATTCTTAAAATATCCGCATGCAGCCTTCGGGCGATCTCCCTGGCCATTGCCTCTGTATTCCCGGATCGGGAATAATAAACAACCAGCACATCCGAGGCTTTGTCCTGTTTTGATGTGTAAGGAGGACTATGGAAATATGTTCGATCCTTTATTTGGACGAAGGCAAATGCGGCAATTGCCGCAACCACAACCAGAAGTATCGTGTATATTATGAGCCTCCCCTTAGTGGTTTTCATTCTTTAATCTGTTCATCCTGTGCGGTTGTCCTTGTCCGCATCTTTCCCTTTTGCGGCCTTTTCCCGTTCCTTTTTCTCAATCACACAATAAATGCCGCCTTCTCCAAAGGCTGTAACAATGTCATTGATTTGATTCTTGGTGAGTTCGGCCGGCATCTCCGGAAATTGGTCAACTTGTACGGCTGACGGGGCAAGGGGCTGTTGGCCGGCGGTTTTGGCATCGGTCTGGCCGCCGGCATGGACCAACTGGACCGCAATCTTACCGCCGGCATCATGTACAGCACTGGTTAAATTTATGTAATCACCTGCATAATCATCCCTGTGGATGCCCATTTTGCCAGGCATTTGCTTCCCTTCCGGACTTACAAAGGTATATCCCGAAATAATCAGGCCTATACCGCCCTGTGCCAGGTCGCGATACCAGTTGATCAGTTTTTCCGTGGGCCTGCCGTCCTGGTCGCACATCCCTTCCCAGGTGGCGGAACGGACGAGGCGGTTATGTAAGGTCATACCGTTGATCGTTGTCTGGTCGAATAAGTTTGCCATAATGTTCCTCCTGTACAATTAATTCGGTTAATCGGTGCGCAGTATACTACGACTTATTTAAAAACGTAGCCGTTCACGGTTACTTAAAAACTTTCTTCTCGATCGCGGTGATCTGGGGCAGCGCAACATCTCGGCAATAGTCGCCCCATTTCGCGTGATCGGCAAACTTCGTATCGAGCCATACGTCAAGAATATCCACGGCTTTTTCCGTGGCAGTGACGAACTGCCCGAAGCAGAGTACATTCGAATTTAAGCAGCCATAGCAAAACAAAAAGCAAACAGTAAAAACACGCCAAAAACTGTTCTTTTCATAGTCCAATCTCCTTTATCCTTGTTTATCACAGTTTTTTATAGTCCTTGTTTCAGTCACCAACCTACTTCCCGGCGAAGAACTCTTCAGCTACCTGCCGGACCTGCGCGTTCTCGTCTTGCAGCGCCTTCCGTAACGCCGCTATTACTTTTGGATTGTCGGTCTTAGTCGCCAGGGCTTTGACGGCGGTTAAGCGATTTTCATAACAATCTGCATCGAGCATCTCCATCAACTCGGAAATCCGGTTTTGGCCTCCGGCCCCCGAGTGGTCGATCATTTCAGGGATAACGGCCGAGCCTGAAGGCCCGGTTTCAGCCACAGCCTTGGGACTGCAATATGGGCGGTCACACCATGCTGTGAATCCCGACAGGGGCAGCAGGACGGCCGCCACCAATGCACAGACGAGCCCCACCATCCATGGGCGCATCGGCATTCTTTTAAGCTTCGGATCGAGGATGCATAACAGACGGTCCTTTAGCCCGGATCCCTCTGAAATTGCCGCAGTCTGCCACAGCGGCCTCCGGAACGCCCCCAGGTCGGCAGCCACCTCCATAAGCTGGGTCGCGTAGTTGGACGGCCTGGCCCCGGCATTGAGCACGGCATTGTCGCAGGCCCGCTCACGTTCCACCCTCATCTGCCGCACAGTCAGCCACACTAA
>JAFDKD010000982.1 GCA_019307165.1 Deltaproteobacteria bacterium
TCGGTCTTCAAGGCATATCGCATGATTCTCCTGCCCCAGTTCGACTGGTCGTCGATCCTTTCTCTCTTTGAGTTGATCCAAAAATACCGCCCCTTTTCCTTTCCCGCGGTGTCCCCCCTGTGGGCGGCCCTGGTCTCACACCCGGAGGCGGACCAATATCCGCTCGATACCATCGGCGTGGCCAGTGCCGGCGGCGCGCCCCTTGCCGAGTGGATACAGGAAAACTACGAAAAGCTCACGGGACGAAGGATACTGGAAGCCTACGGCCTTTCCGAAACCGCCTCCACCACCCACATGAACCCGCCGGACGCCGGCGCACCCGGAAGCATCGGGAAACCATTGCCCGACACGGCGGCGATGATCGTGGACATCGAAACAGGCGAAACGGAAGTCCCGTTGGGCGAGGTGGGCGAATTGATCGTCAAGGGACCCCAGGTCATGCGGGAATATTGGAAAAACCCCGAACTGACACGCCGGGCGCTGCGCAATGGATGGCTCTACACGGGCGATTTGGCCCGAATGGATGCGGAGGGCTATTATTACCTGGTAGACAGAAAAGACGACCTGATCATTGCCAGCGGGTACAACGTCTATCCCAGCGACGTGGAATCGGCCCTGCGGCGTCATGCCGAGGTGGCGGACGCGGGCGTTGTCGGCCAACCGGACGTCCTTCGGGGAGAAGCGATCAAGGCCTACGTGGTGTTGAAAGACGACGCAAAGGTCTCAAAAGCGGAGATCCTTGCCCATTGCCGCGAGACACTGTCTGAATTCAAGATCCCGAGAATCATCGAGTTTTGCGACGAAATTCCCAAAAACCCGGCGGGAAAACCCCTCAAGCGGCTTCTTCGGCGGCCCTGACCTGAATTTCTTCTGAAAGGCGATCCCGGATGAATTGCGCCAGGACATTGACGGATTGAAAGGCCGCTATACCCTCTTCGGCGTTTTTGATCTGAATCCCGAAATGAATTTTCACCAGGACCACCAACTCGATGGCGTCCAGGGAATCCAACCCGAGGCCTTCACCGAAAAGAGGCGCATCGTCGTCCATTCGGGAGGCATCCATATCCTCGACGTTCATTTCTTCAGTAATTATTTTTTTTATTTTTTCCTGAAGCGTCATTACGGCAATTTTCCTTTGCTGTCGATTCTATCTGGTTTTCTACTCTTTCTATATACCCGTTATACACATTGGTCAATCTCCTGAGTATCCCCAAAGTCCCTCCTTCTAGGCGGCTCAGGTTTGGCGCCTTAAACGCATCGAACTTCAACGCCTGACTGCAGAATTCAATCAGATTCGAACCCAATAAAAGAGGAATGTCAAGCCGTACGGAGGCCACATAGGGGGTAGGGAAATTTGGCAAGAAATTTTGCCTGCTGCTCTGGTTCGGTGCTTATCAGATCCTTAAAAACCTGAGGCGGGCGTAATTTCGATTAGTTGGAGGTGTGGCAAGTTATGTTGCGAGCGTTTAGGCTTTTGGATAAAATTTTTTGATAAAAATTTTTCAAATCTAAATTATAAAAAATTTAGCTTGCATTTTACATAAATGGTGTTATTGTATATGCATTCAATTTGCCATCAATTGGCAGCGCGGTTTTTTTCTGAAGGAACAACCCATATTTTGGTGTGGCATCCTCCAGTCTAAGATCTTGAAAATTTTAAGAAAGGAGGATGTTATCATGAGCAATGGAACTGTTAAGTGGTTTAACGACCAGAAAGGGTTCGGATTTATTGAGCAGGAAGACGGGGCGGATGTGTTTGTCCATCACTCGGCAATCAACGCGACCGGCTTTAAGTCGCTCAATGAAGGCGATCGGGTTTCCTTTGACATAGAGCAGGGACAAAAAGGTCCGGCTGCTGCAAATGTCACTGTAATTTAGCAGCTGCTAAAACCAGAAAAGAGGGCATTCCACAGAACTATGATGGAGTGCCCTTTTTCTTTGGTTACAAATAAACCCTCCACTTCTGGTGGAGGACCCGGATAGGTTCTACCGATCCGGGGAGAAAAGAATCACGTGTAGCAGTTGGCTTGAGGCTTAATGTTTACGCGACGCCTCGAAGAAAAAATATGTGTTTGAACGTATGCCGAAACGGAGGTCCAAGTAATTTGTTTCATATTCCGGTTCAAACTCCCTTTGCGTCATCCCCGCGCAGGCGGGGAACCAGGCAAACGGGGAACTGGATTCCC
>JAFDKD010000360.1 GCA_019307165.1 Deltaproteobacteria bacterium
ACAACGCCTACCCGTTTTTCAAGGAACTTGGCGACATGATCATCACCGGACCGACGCGGACGAATGTGATGGATATTTACATGATGCTCGTTGGAAAACCATGACGCATGACGCAGGGCATAGGGAACAGGGCACAGGGCGGACTGTTGGAGGTTCGAGGTTGGAGGCAAAAGACAGAGAATATCGAATAACGAATAACGAACAAGGAATGTCGAAGGAACAAAGCACGAGGAACTAGGCACAAAGAACAAAGAACGAGGAACCAGGAACAAGGAAACGACCATGATCCAGGAACTTTTTCGACACACCCGCGTGCTGGCGATTGTCGGGGACACGATCCGCGTCAGAGCGAAAAACGCCGCGTTCGGTGACCTTGCGGTCGTGGAAAACGTGGATGGAGAGGAATCCCTCGCAAAGGTGGTGGAGTTGGACCGGGACATTGTCAGCCTTCAGGTGTTTGCCGGAAGCAAGGGGCTGTCAACGGAGGCGGGGGTGCGTTTTCTGGGCCATCCGCAGCGGGTGACCTACTCGGACAATATCCTCGGCCGGATTTTTGCCGGCACCGGCGAGCCGCTGGACGACGGCCCCGATCTGTCGGACGACCCGCAGATCGAGGTGGGCGGGCCCACGGTCAATCCCATGATGCGGGTCATGGCAAGCAAGATGATTCACACCCACGTGCCCATGATCGACCTGTTCAACTGCCTGGTGGAGAGCCAGAAAATCCCCATCTTCTCGGTGGCGGGGGAGCCCTATAACGAACTCCTGGCCCGGATCGGCTTCCAGGCGGACGCTGATATCGTTGTGTTCGGCGGGCTGGGGCTGATCTTCGACGATTATCACTTTTTCCGCACGGCCTTTGAAGAACACGGGGTGTTTCATCGAACCGTGATGTTCGTGAACCAGGCATCCGACCCCATCGTCGAGCGGCTGTCCGTGCCCGACATGGCCCTGGCCGTTGCGGAGCGGTTCGCGGTGGAACAGAGAAAACGCGTGCTGGTGCTCCTGACGGACATGACGGCCTATGCCGATGCCATGAAAGAGATCGGGATTTCCCTGGAGCGCATTCCGGCCACCCGCGGCTATCTGGGCGATCTATACACGCAGCTCGCCAAACGCTATGAGAAGGCCTGCGATTTCAAAGGCGCGGGATCGGTCACCATCCTGACGGCCACCACCATGCCCGGCGGTGACGTCACCCATCCGGTCCCGGACAACACGGGCTACATTACCGAGGGGCAGCTTTACCTTCACGACGGGGTCATCGATCCGTTCGGCTCCCTTTCGCGGCTCAAGCAGCACGTCATCGGCAAAGAGACCCGGGAGGACCACTCCCAGATCATGAACACCATGATCCGTTTTTATTCCAGCGCCAACGAGGCGGAAAAAAAGCAGACAATGGCATTCGAGCTTTCCCCTTTTGACGAAAAGCTCCTCAAGTTCGGGCGGCTGTTCCGGGAGCGGTTCATGGATATCCGCGTTTCCATGCCGGTCATCGAGGCGCTGGACCTCTGCTGGCGGACCCTGGCCGAATGTTTCGAACCGCAGGAACTGCTTATGAAACAGGAGTTGGTTGATACGTATTATCCCGGGGAAAAGAGAATATCGAATAATGAATAACGAACAAGGAATGTCGAAATAAGGAATACTTCATAATTCGACATTCGCAGTTAAGATAAATGAGCGACATACCCCCATGCCCCGAATGACATTCAACAAGAGCGCGCTCCACAAGGAGCGCGAGGCGCTCCGCCTGTACGAGCGCGTGCTGCCGTCGCTGGATCTCAAACGGATGCAGCTGACCTCGGAACAGGAACGCGCCAAAGGGGAGCTGGAAAAGGCGGTGCAAGCGGTTTCGGGGTTGAGGGAAAGCACGGGGAAGGAGCTTCCCATGCTTGCCGACGCGGAAGTGGATATCTCCGGCCTCGTGAAGGTTGCCGGGGTCCGCAGGGGAGAGGAAAATGTGGTGGGCGTCAGGCTGCCCACCCTTGATTCGGTTGAATTCGATCCCCTTGCCTATTCCCTGCTCGCCAAACCCCACTGGGTGGACAGTGCCGTGGCGCGGCTCAAACAGATGGTCGAACTTCGTCTGCGGGAACAGGTGGCCGTGGAGCGGGAACGGGTGCTGGAAAAAGCGGTGCGCCGCATTACCCAGAGGGTCAACCTCTTCGAAAAAATCCTCATACCGACGGCCAAAAAGAACATTAAGAAAATCCAGATTTTTCTGGCGGACGCAGAGCGGGCAGCGGTGGTGCGCTCCAAAATCACCAAGGCGATCCAGCAGGGCCGTAGAAAGGCCCTCCTGGAGCAGGGAGGGGGATCATGAGCATCGTTCCCCTGGCCAGGATTACATTTTACGCGCACGTGGACGACAAGGAAACGGTCCTGACCGATCTCCAGGGTTTCGGCTGCCTTCATTTGATACCCCTGGCGCCTGAAGAGGAGGGAATCGCCAAAGCGGGGCCTTCGTCCCATTCGCGGGAGGCCCTGCGTTTCCTGGCCGGCTGCCGATACCGGCGGCGGCAGGTAAAGGACCCGTCGGGATTTCATGCCTCGGCAATCGAACGCCAGGCCCTGGATCTCAGGGACAGGATCCATGCTCTGGGAGAAGAGCGGGATTTTCTGCAGGGCCGGATATCCAACCTCCGGCCCTGGGGAGATTTCGAATTCCCTCCCCGGGAAGAACTGGCCGGCCTGCGGCTGTGGTTTTACGTGGTGCCGCATCACGAGATGAACGGGGTCGAGGAGACCGGCCTGATCTGGGAGGCGGTGTTTCACGACAACCGGTTCTCCTATGTGGCGGTGATTTCGGAAAACGAACCCCAAGGCATGCCCGTATCCCGCGTGCGTACCGGCGACAAGTCCATTGCCGAACTGGAGGCGAGGCTGGAAGCCGTAGAAATCGAGCTTGAAGACCTGCAGGCCGAGCGCTCCGGCCTGACCCGCTGGTGCGACCTTTTTGCCGGGAGCATTCACCGCCTGGAAGATCGGGCCGAGGTCTCGGAGGCCTTCCGTCTTACCCTTGACAAACGCCCCGTCTTTGCCCTGCAGGCATGGGCGCCGGTGGAATCCCTTCCCGGTCTGGAGCAATATGCCGCGGAAAAAGGACTGGGAATGGATGCCGTCCAGCCGGACCCCGGGGAATCGCCGCCCACTCTGATGCGAAATCCCCCGGCCCTGGCCGGCGGCCAGGACCTGGTCTCCTTCTATACCACGCCCAGGTACTGGCGCTGGGACCCGTCCATCATCGTCTTTTTCTCCTTTGCCCTTTTCTTTGCCATGATCTTTGCCGATGCGGGCTATTCGGCGCTCCTGGGCGTGATTGCGGCGGCCTTATGGAAGCGGATGGGTCGGTCGGATGCCGGGAGGCGGTTTCGCATTCTCATGGGCGTGCTGGTGGGGATGGGCGTGGGTTACGGTGTCATGGTGGGCAGTTATTTCGGCATATCCCCTCCGGAAGGGTCGATTCTCCGGCAATTGAAATGCCTCGATATGATGAATTTCGATCAGATGATGAAACTGTCCATCCTGACGGGCGTCTCGCACCTGGTCCTGGCCAATGCGGTCACGGCATGGCACGGACGCCGCTCCCCGGCGGCCGTGGTTCCGGCGGCCTGGATCCTCATTTTCACGGGCGGCGTTGCCCTCTGGCTCGGGACATCCGGCGGGGGGGATGCGGTCCTGCTGAGAAACGCGGGCATCGCAGTCATGGGAGCAGGGGCCATGGGCGTCCTTCTGTTCAACCGTCTCGAAGGCCCCCTGTGGCGTCGCCTCCTGGGCGGGCTTCTGGGGCTGGCCCGGCTGTCCAATGTCTTCGGAGACTCCCTGAGCTACCTGCGTCTTTTCGCCCTGGGGCTGGCCAGCGCGTCTCTGGCAGCCACCTTTAACGACCTGGCGGGACAGGTCCGAACGGCGGTCCCGGGTATCGGTCTGTTGTTCGCGCTCGTGATCCTCCTGCTCGGGCATTCGCTGAATTTCGTGCTGGCGCTGGCCAGCGGCGTTATTCACGGCCTGCGCCTGAACTTCATCGAATTTTTCAACTGGAGTATTTCCGAAGAAGGTCGTCCATTTAAAGCATTTGCACGAAAGGAGACGAGATCGTGGAAAACATGATTTTGGCCTTGGGCTGGCTGGGCGTATTCGCGCCGCTGGCACTGGGGGCCGTGGGCAGTATCATCGGGTGTTCCAGGGCCGGACAGGCGGCCATCGGCGCCATGCTGGACACGGAAAGCGGCTACGGCCGGTACGTCGGCATTTCTGCCATGCCGTCCTCCCAGGTCATTTACGGCATCGTCGTCACCCTGACCTTCGGCGGGGCCATCGGACCGGAATCGGCCCCGGGGATCTTCGGCATCGGCCTGCTGTGCGGATTCGCGCTGATGGCCAGTGCCGTGTATCAGGGCTATGCGTGCGCGTCATCCATCAACGTATCCAAGAGCAAGCCGGAAGTGTTCGGCATTTCGCTCGCTCCCCGTGGTGGAAGGATTTGCCGTCTTTGCTTTTGTCTTTGCCCTGGTGCTCCTGGGTACGCTGACCGGGGGCGGAGGATCATAATAATGGATGAAACGAGACATCCGTCCGGCGTCGGCAGCCTGATCGAGAGGCTGCGGGACGAAGGCGTCAAGGCAGGGCAGGACAAGGCGGATCAAATCCTCCGGGAGGCGCAGGAGCGCGCCCAACAACTGATCTCCCAGGCCAGGGCCGAGGCCGAAGAGGTGCTGGACAAGGCCGGAAGAGACATTGAAAGGGAGCGCGCCTCCGCCCACGAATCGCTTCGGGTGGCTATCCGGGACACGGAACTTCGCATGGAAGCGGAACTCAAGGCCACATTCTCCGCCCACGTGCGGCGCCTGGTCTCCATGCAACTGGAAGACAGGGATTTTATGAGGCAGGTCATTCTTGCCGTTGCCGGCATCGCCAGCGGCGACCTGGTGTGCGCGGGCCAACCCGCGGAACTCCTGCTCCCCACCGATCTTTTCGTCACGGACGAAAAAGGCACGGGCTTGACCGAGATGGGAAAAGAGCGGCTTCATCACCTTGTTCTGGGCATTTCGGGCGAGATGCTGCGCGACGGCGTGGAGTTGAAGCCCGATGAAAGCGTCGGCGGCGGCATTCGAATCCGGATGATCGGCGAGGACATCGAGATCGACCTGTCGGACAAGGCCCTGTCGGACCTGCTCCTGAAGCATCTGCTGCCGAGGTATCGGGCTATTGTCACCGGGGCGGAGTAGATGGAGGGCGGAGGACAGATGTCAGAGGGCGGAAGACATTTATTCCATCTGCAAAACCTGGTCCTCTGGGCCAGGTCAGAGTTATCTGGCTGTGCCGTTCCAGAAATGCGGGCCATGAAGTGACTAAAGTTATGAGTGAGCTAAAGTGAGCTAAAGTGGTGGAGGAGCTTCGCTCATCAATCATATAAAATGTCAAAAAAGTCCTTAACTCTAGTCACTTTAGTCACTTACAGGACTTGGTTGTTGCAAGGCCCCTATGGAGGTCGGCCCCGCCCAAGGACGGCGGGATCTCCGCTACGCTCCGACAAGTCTAATCGATCGGGAAACTTCATGAAAAGGGCAACATTCGTGCTCGTAGTCGTGGTCGTAATCGATTTCAATCAATTATTCACATAAATCGCCGTAGGGTGGGATTTTACATCCCACTACTGAGACAGGCAATGGACAATCGATCTTCGGCGGCATATAAAATGCCGCCCTACAACCCCGCGATTACGAGCACCGCTTCGCTGAGCACGAGCACGCCGGAAAACGGCGCACAAGCACGGACGGGTTGTCAAAAATACACGGAGTTTCATATGAATATATAGGTTAAAAATTAAAAACGCTGTCGGAGAATTATTTTATCTCGCAAAGGTCGCAAAGATAAGACAATTAAAGCAAAACAGAGCACTTCTGTAGGAGCGGCTTCAGCCGCGATCCTTGTCGAGGCTTAAAAGTCTGTCTTACAGAGAATAACGAATAACGAATAACGAACAAGGAATTTCGAAGGAACAAAGAAGACTAGAGTCGAGAGACCAGAGTCTAGAGATGAAAGATGATAAGGGCGTTATTCGATATCAGTTATTCGTTAATAGTGGCGAGCCTGGAGACCGGAAGTCAGACGTCACGCAGACAACT
>JAFDKD010000361.1 GCA_019307165.1 Deltaproteobacteria bacterium
AGTTGATAGCGTCTGAAGACGCGGTTGTGGGGCGTAGAAAAAGGGAGATTTTGTTGTCTTTACAGATCGTGGTGTTTTGAAACTAACATTTCGGACACCCTATTCGGATGCCCTCCAGATTAAAGGGTGGGTCAATTTTGAAAAGGTAGGGTAGGTGTCTAGCTTTTTATGTAGTGGAGTATAATCGAGGGGTGGGATTGTGTCAATTTAGGCCTGAGGGCTATATATTGTGGTTGGCCATGGCGCCCTTGGACCTTTGATTACGTGCCAGGAACTTATCTATCCGACATCACGTCATTATTGAATGTATCCTCTGGTAAGCTTAAAGATTTTAAGCGGGTGATACGTGCCGAAGGATAGCAGATACATTAAATTTCAAGTCATTTTATATATATGCTATCCTGAAAACACCATTCATTTCGTTGACTAATTTCCAAAACACAACCCCAACCTTCGGCGTTATGGAAAATATTACGCGAAGAGACTTGCTGGCGCGGGCAACGGCCTTTCTGGCGGCCGGGGCCATGTCCGGGTTTTGCCCTTTGAGGGTCACACGATCCTGGGCGTACAACAAGACCCGAAAGGAGCGTAACATGAAACTGCCGGCGGCAAGATCAACGGGAGAGGTTTCCCTGGAGCACGCCATCCAACATCGGAGGACGATTCGGTCGTTCGATTCCGCAGCCCTCTCCCTGCATGAATGGGCACAGTTGCTTTGGTCCGCTCAGGGAATTACAGGGACTGGCGGATTCAAGCGCGCGGCGCCTTCGGCCGGCGCCTTCTACCCCATGGACATTTACAGTGCAATAGGAAAGGACACTGTTGAGGGGGCATCGGCCGGCGTATACCATTATGAACCCAAGGGCCATGCCGTCATCCGGGTTTCCGAGGGGGACCTCCGCGCGGGGCTGGCCCGGGCCTCGCTGTCTCAAATGTGGATGGCCGGGGCACCGGTGAATTTTGTCATCACTGCTGAATATGACAGAATCACTGGGAAGTACGGCCGGCGAGGCATCCGGTACGCCATGATCGAGGCGGGGCACATCGGGCAGAACCTTTTCCTGCAGGCGGAAGCCTTGGGCCTGAGAGCCGGTATTGTGGGCGCCTTTGACGACAAGGATGTCGGCCGTGTACTGGGTCTTCCCAAGACCCATGAACCGCTGCTGATCATGCCGGTGGGTTACGGCCGCTGACCTTCAGACCAATCGAGATGGACCAGATCTTCCGGCTCTCCGACAATATAATCCGGACGCTTTTTCAGATGTGATAGTTTGGAATTGGGCTCGGCCGGATGCAGCAACAGTCGTTTTCCTTTACGAACGATTTCCAGTCCAATCCCCGTTTCGATCACTTCGTCCAGGATTTTGCAGGTATCGAAGGATTGGATTTGATCAATCCATTTCGGATCAGTTCTTTTGGCTGAAAGGAAGGTTCCATTTTATGTCTGAAAATTATTACCTCAAAAACCAGGAGCGTTTTGTTAGGGAATTCAACCATGATTACCGTGATGCTCAAAACATGCTCGAAGCCCTGACCGACCTGCAGCAAGCCGCTGACATCCGACGGCAGGCCGTCGAAGAATTTATCAAACTTCTTCCTGACATGCCCTACATCGGCGGCGACCGCAATCCCATGACCCGCTGGATCGTTGTAGCCGCACACTACATCGCCTTTTATCGGCCCATGAAGGCGGCCGGTTTGAGCGCCGAGCAGTGCGGTCGGATGATGTACGATCTCTATGTCCAAAAGCTTTCTGAAAAATCCGATGAGCAGTGGCAAAAAGAAGGCACCTACCAGACCGGCCCGGAATACATCGACCTGATGAAACGCTGGGCTGAAAGTTCCAAAAATTACAAACACCTGCCCGGCTGGGTGGTCCGCTACGTCGAAGGCGACGGCGAGGAATTCGACTACGGGATCGACTACCACCAATGCGGCTGCCTTTTGTATTTCCAAAGCCAGGGTGTCGAAGAACTGGCCCCTTATCTCTGCCTGGGGGACTTTCCCGAACACAAACGACTCGGCACCGGGCTGGTGCGCACCAGGACCCTGGCCATGGGCGACGGCGTCTGCAACTTTCGATTCAAGAAAGGGCGCGACATCACTCAGGACTGGGACACCGAGGCGCCGACCATCAAACGTAGTTTCGGCACATGATTCATAAAACATCCACCCCAAAGGAAACCCCATGAACCACCAGCTTTCGAAAACCATTGATCGCCATGGCCCTGGCGACCCTGTTTATACTCCCGGCCCACACGGCCTCGGCCGCCGAATGAACGTACACCCAAGGCCCCGGCTTTAATATATCATTTCCAGATAAAGTAAAAGACGTACTCAAACTCAAATTCAAAGAGGAAATAATGCGCATGGCCGGCCCGGGCGGGACCACGACCCTCACCGTTCCCGGTCGGCGCGATGGCTTTCTTGGAATTGACCTGATACAGGCGGTGTTGGATCCTAGTACGGCATCCGGCACATTTGAGTCAGTCGGTGTTTTCGGGGACGCCTTTGAGTCTAACGCGGGGACGATGACATTCACTGCATGTCAATAAGCTTGTAGTTGCAATCTGATATACCGGCAGGGGGCAGGGCCTTTTGCCCCTGCCTTTTTTAAAACCGTGGTTCCACATATGGTATTTTCTTCTAGCATTTTTGGATTCCAGATATCGTGCCACACCTCCAACCATCCGACATTATAGCTGAATTTCAGGATTGATTTGGCTAACAGAAAATCCTCAAACGGATATGCCTTGGCCGATGTCAAATAATTCATTTCCAGTCTGATATGATATATAGAGAGAAAAATAAACGGACAAAGCCGAGTGGATACAAAAAAATGAAAAATAGCCTATTAAAGAAAAAAAAGTTTTCCAAATACAGCGTTGTATTCGGGCTCGCAATTTGCTTGGTTGCATTAACCACTGACGCCTTTGCCGGTGATTTCGATGGATCGAAACCATTGTCCGGAACCACCGGTAAAATTATCGAAATCAATCAATACAAGATTATCCATGATGTTGATCCTGACACCGTCGGTCTTCCAAAAAAATTCCTGATAGACTTCAATGCCAAGATCCTTCGTCCCTCAAAAGACAGCCTGGTGCGAAAGACGATTTCATTTAAAAGCGTTGTGCACATTGAGAACAAGATAGTTCTTCAAGGCGTTTATGAAGGCGTTGAGGGGGTAGATGATGGTTTGGCTTGGAGCCTGACAATATCCAAAAAGAACGGAAAAGCTGTTCTTTCTGCAGCAGGTGATGGCGTGGCCTATGTCGTTTTTTGCGTATGCACACCCATTTAAGGGTCGTCCTGGTGCGACCTAGGCACCCTGAAAAGGGCCAGGGCCACGTCCCCGGCGAACCGGTCTATAAGACCCCCGTATTTGCCGACAGCATTTTTTTTACACCATCAAAGAGCAGGCCGTGATCTCTTTGACATCCTCGGGGTCCAGCCGTTCGGACATGGCAGTATATCCCGTCATGTCTGAAAAAGGAGCGGTTACTCGTTTTCGTTCGGCTTCAGGGATGGAGTGTGCTTGGGTGTGTTGATTGCCCGCGGCAAGTGGCTGTCCGCATTTATGGCAGAAATTAGCAAGCCCGGGAAGCTCAGTTTGGCATTGCGGGCACTTCAATATCGATGCCCTCCAAATCTAAGAGGAGGTCAATTTTTATAAAGAAAAGGTAGGTTATTAGTTTTTACTGCGGTGGAGTATAGGCGAGGCGTGGCCCGGTGTCAATTTAGGGTATAGTCCCACATATTGTGGTCAGTTCTGAGAGGCTTTGACCTTTGCCTGCGTGCCAGTATTTTAACCCATTGAAATTATATAATATATTGCGCTACGGTTTGGTAATCACAGGCGCTAAGCGTGTGCTGACCATGGAAGCCGGTATAAGAATGGAATTAAAGGCCAGAAAAAAACCTTCTGAGTTCTCTGCCGCCGCGCCGTAGCCTTGGCGAAGGCTGATATGCTCTGTGGTGAATGCTTTTATGTATCTTTGTCACGCGAGCCTTTAACCTTCATTCCTTGCAGACCACAATCTCATCCGGGAACCGGCTCAATTTCTCCATGCCCCATCAGTGACCACCCAGGTGCTTTCCACACCCACAAACCCCTGACCGGGAAACAGGTATTTGGGCTCTATGGCCAGGACCATGCCCGGTTCCATTTCCTTCCTGCAAACACCTTGACTTGTATGGATAAAAACCATTATATGGCCTAAGCGTTCCAACAGGGAGCGACCATAGAACATCGAGCCGGAAGGTTCAAGACCCATCAAGGAGCGGCCGACCGAAAGACGGAACCAGGCAGACATGACAACAGAGACAAACCCCATCCGGGAACATATTCGGGATCTCCTCAAGAAAAGAAACGGGATCCTTTATCCGCTGTCAAAGGCCCATCCCGACAAACGGTTTATCCCGGCGGACCCCGGCATGGTTTGCCCGGACATGAAAAAGACGGGCCT
>JAFDKD010000032.1 GCA_019307165.1 Deltaproteobacteria bacterium
CTTCGACGCCGCTGTGTGTTGCTGGAATTGCCCCCACTTGATTTTCCAGCGTTTGCTTAAAACAAATCCTTTCCTGACACCTGACACCTAATGGGTGCATCACTTACAGGACTTGGTTGTTGCAAGGCCCCCTATGGGGGCAGCCTCAAAGCCGGGTCCTATGGACCTGGATCTTTACGGATGGACGCTGAGGCGTGCCCCGTAGCTACCCGTAGTTATAAGGAGAGGTTGATATGAGTTCCAAGCTAGTGAATCTCGGTTTCGGCAATTCGGTGGTTTCCAGGAGGGTCGTTGCCATTATCTCCCCCAATGCGGATCACCGACAGCAACCACGTGATCCTGTCCGCCATCCAGTCCGAGACCATTGCCCAGCGTTTCAGTCCCGATTGCACACTGACTAAGGAGGACGTGGAAGGGTGACCATGACCGGCCGGCTCTTTGTCATTTCCGGACCTTCGGGTGCGGGTAAGTCCACTATCATCAAGGCCCTTCGGGAGCGGATAGGGAACCTGGCATATTCCATATCCCATACGACCCGCAAGCCCAGACAGGACGAGTCCGACGGGGTCCACTATCATTTTATGGACAAGGAGACCTTCGAAAAGATGATCGTCCGGGATGAGTTCGTGGAGTGGGCCCGGGTGTACGACGATCTGTACGGGACTTCCTTTTCCAGCCTCGACAGGCAACTCGCATCGGGTGTGGATATCCTTATGGATATAGACGGCCAAGGGGCCGGGAACATTCGGGAGCATTATGAGGACAGCGTCCTGATTTTCATACTGCCGCCCTCTCTGGAGGTGCTGGAACGGCGCCTGAAGGAGCGGGGCACGGATAGTGCCGACATTATTCGAAAAAGAATGGCAAAGGCGCAGAAGGAAATCGCGCAGTGCACGTGGTACGACTACATTATCGTCAATGAAGACCTGGCTGCGGCCATAAACGAGGCCCACGCCGTCATGCTCTCCGACCGATGCCGCGTGTTCCGCCGAATGGGCGCCGTGAGGCGGCGTTTCCCGGACGTGTTCCCTTAGCAGCTTGTCTGTCGGTTTTTTTGCAGTCTCCCCCCTTTGCAAAGGGGGGCTGGGGGGGATTTGAAACCGCTTCAACATCCCCCTTCCACCCTCCGCAGTACCTGCTACGGAGGACGGGCGATCCCCTTTGAAAAGGGGGAAGCTGGATGGAGGCTTATGGGATCAAGGGAACGTTTCTTTCTCGATCAGCCTGGCGTTTTTTCAGCCACGAGGCGGCGCTCATATGAAACTTTTTAGGGTTCAGAGGTTCAGGGTTTCGTGTTACGTGTTACGGGTTGTGTGAGGGTTGATTTTCTCTCGCAAAGAACGCAAAGGTCGCCAAGATAAGATCATTCGTTGTCGGTGTCATAATCGCCGTATGGCGCCCAACTTTCTCTGACGGCGTATTCGGGTGAAACCTGACAGACGTCAAGCTGCTTATGACCGAAATGCATGATTTCCTCGATTACGACAACGACCACGACAACGAGCACCGCTTCGCTGAGCACGAGTACGCCAAAAAACGGCTGGAGACCCAGCGAAACGGAGGTCTGGATTCCCCTTCGGCCGTGAGCTCAGGGCCGAACGGCCGCCAAATTCATGCGGGAATGACAGGTTGGTTCCCCGCCGTTCTCGTGCGGGGTCACTTTGTTTTCCCTGACACCTGAAACCTCTAATGGACCTCCATGAATCCGAGACTGTTTTCTCGTAGTTTCCCTGCTGATTAGCCAGGCCGCCCCTCAGGCCGGAGGCCCCGCGCATACCCGACTTCGATCGGGTTGCATGGTACGCGATCACCGAAACTTCACAATTCAGCATTCGATGTTCGTTATTCGATATTCTCGTTAGGCCCCAAATGAAACCTCTCAAGAAGCAAAAATTCTCTCCAAAAGCCGCCGTCGGGAATGAAACGGAATCCCTTCTCATTCCCGGCTATCACGCGGTGAAGGAAGCCATCGACAGCGACGCTCTCCGGCTCAAGGCCCTTTGGATAACCGATCGCAAGCCGACGGCCCGACTCAAGGAGATCATTTCCATTGCAGACGCGCGGAAGATTCCTGTCCATGCCGTATCGAAGGCGGACCTGAAACGGTTGTTCCCGGAGTTGGCACATCAGGGGATCGTGGCCGTTGCCGAAAAATTTGCCTATGCCGACCTCGATCATATCATGCAGATATCCAGGGAAGCCGAAGGATACGCCCTCCTCGTGGCGGCGGACCACATTACGGACGAAGGCAACCTGGGGGCGCTGGTGCGGACCGCAGCCTTTTTCGGCGCCCAAGGCCTGATTATCCCGAAGGACCGTTCGGCCCGGATGACCTCCGCCGTCCTGAAACGCTCTGCCGGGGCCTATGTGCATCTTCCCGTCGCCATGGTCGTAAATCTGGGACGGGCGCTCGAGCGCCTGGACAAGAACGGCTTTTGGATCATCGGTACATCCGGCGACGCGGACCACACCCTCTACGATTTCGATTGGAACCGGGACGTGGTCCTGGTGGTGGGAAACGAGCAGAAGGGCTTGAGCCGGACCGCGGCACGGCATTGCCACCAGTTGGTTGGCATTCCCCGGGCGGGCCGTGTGGAATCGCTGAACGTGGCGGTGGCCGCCGGTGTTGTGTTGTCGGAAATCGTGAGGCAGCAGAAAAACGGCAATTAGCTCGACTGCCGCCGCTTTTCCAGAAATTTTTTATCAGGCGTATTTGTAGGGATTCGCTTCGACTTGACACGGCAGGCCGAACTTCCTATCGTCAAAACTGAAAAGCGGTGACTTTAATGAACTGCGCACGTCACGATCACGCAGCGTTTTCTGGAATTAGGAGGAAAGTATGAAGTATAGCCGAATCACTGTGAGAGCGGATCAGATGGGTGGAGTACCATGCATTCGCGGATTGCGTATTCCGGTTGCTACCGTTGTTGGAATGATTTCTGATGGAATGTCTGAAAACGATATCTTAAATGCCTATTCGGATCTGGAAATTGACGATATCCGTGAAGCCTTGAGATATGCGGCGGAGGCCGTTATGGAGCGCCAGCTTCCCCTCCAGAGTGCCGCATGAAGTTTGTCGTCGATAACGCCCTTTCACCAATGTTGGCCCACGCCCTTAAGCATGCCGGTTATGATACGGTTCACGTAAAAGACGTTGGGTTGGCATCGGCAAGTGATGAAGAGATTTTTGAGTTTGCAGTATCGCAAGGAAGGATCATCATTTCGGCGGACACTGATTTCGGAACTTTGTTGGCCTTGCGGGAATCCGCTGAACCTTCTGTCCTGCTGTTTAGGAAGGGACCAGAAAGAAGGCCTGAGAGACAAGCTGCTTTGCTTTTCGCTAATTTGTCAACGATTAAGGATGCGCTCAATCTTGGGGCGGTGGTTGTTTTTGAAGAAAATAGAATCAGGATCAGGCCATTGCCAGTGGGCGCTGAGTGATCCTCTCCCCTAACGTCAGCGTTTGAAAAAGGAAGTGCGTATCACACCGCGAACAGTCACGCCCCGGTCACAGGGAATTCGGTCAGGGCGCCGGTGGAAACCAGCGCCTCCACGAGGGCGCAAACGGGCAGGCCCACCACATTGGTGTAGGAACCGGCAATCCCTTTTACCATGAAGGCGCCGATGCCCTGGATGGCGTAGGCCCCCGCCTTGCCGAAAGGCTCTCCGATCCGGATGTACGATTCGATTTCCCGCCCGGTCAGTGATTTGAAACGGACATCCGTTGTGACGGCCTCGGCGTGGACCGGCTTTCCGTCAGGGTTGAGGAGGCTTAAACCGGTAAGCACCTGATGCGTCCTGCCGCTGAGCACCCGCAGCATTTTCCCGGCGTCCGCCGCGTCGGCGGGCTTCCCCAGAATGTCCTTCCCGATCACCACCATGGTATCGGCGCCCAGGGTCCAGAACGCCCCCGATAACCGATACCCTTCCAGTGCCTTACGCTCAGCCAGCACCATGGAACCCGTTTCCGGGTCCTCCCGGACGTCATCCTCCACGACATGGCTCGCCACGGCATGGAAAGGGATGCCCACCTGTGTCAGGAGCTGCTTCCTGCGGGGAGATGCAGAAGCCAGGGTCAGCGGGTATTTGGGGCTGATGGGATTGTAATTATTCAATTCGTTTCTCAACCTTAACCTTAACCTCAGCCTATCCATTCAGCGCCCAATGAGGGCAGCGTCAAACTCGGGCTTGCCGCGGCGAAGCTGCCCTTTAGCGAAGCCGGGTTCTATGTGCCCGGATCTTTACTGGGGAGCCCGAACAATTCCATGGCATTCCGGGTGGTAGCCTCGGCCACCGAGTTAACGTCCGTGTCACGCAAACGGGAAATTTCCTGCGCGGTGTAGGTGACGTAAAAGGGTTCGTTTCGCTTCCCCCTTTTTGGCACGGGCGCGAGAAATGGGGCGTCCGTTTCCACGAGCATCCGTTCAAGGGGCATGCGGGCGGCCACTTCCCGCGTGTCGCTTGCCTTCTTGTATGTCACCGTCCCGGGGATGGATATGTAGTATCCCAGGTCGATCAGAGCGTCGGCCAATTCCAGGTCGCCCGAGAAGCAGTGGATCACCCCCCTGTTTTCTCCTTTTCCCATGCGCTTCAATGCGGAGAAGACCTGTTCGTGGGCGTCCCTGTCGTGGATGATCACCGGGAGATCGAGGTCCCGGGCCATCTCAAGTTGCCTCTCAAAGACCTTTTTCTGGTCCTTTTCCGGAGAATAATGCCGAAAAAAGTCAAGCCCGATTTCCCCCCACGCAACCACCTTGGGGTCGGCGGCCATTGCGACAAGCTCTTCCAGGTATTCGGTGCGGCACGCCTTGGCATCGTGGGGGTGATACCCGACCGTTGAATAGATGAACGCATGGTCCCGGGCGATGTCCAAGGCCTTGCGGGAACTAGCCAGATCGATGCCGATGGTGACGATGCGACCCACGCAGCCCGCCACGGCCCGCTCGATGACATCGTCGCGGTCCTTGTCAAAGTCCTTCATATCCAGGTGGGCATGACTGTCGATCAGCATAGATGCTCCAATGGCGCCTTAGGCGATCAGCGACCCGCTATGGGCATTCACTCAACACGCACCGGAATATAGTTTATCGAGAACGGTTTCGCAAACAATTAGGCGGTGCCCATCCATATATGTCATTAGGGCACTGGCACGTTTCCAGATCCTTTACTTTTCGAAGCAGTATGCATTAAAAATTATATAATTGATTTGTAAATTATAATAACATATCATAGTTATAAAGTTTAAATTTAAATAGGCTTGAATAGTTGGGCGGTGGTTGTAAGCATTTAACATATTAATATGTATAGTAAAACATAACATTTACTTGTTTGTCAATTTGAGTGTTGGGAATTGCTATTTCAAGGGTGCTTCAAGTCAATTTCAAAACCAAAAATAGAGTCAGTATTTTTATAATAAAATATAACTTACATTGTTGAAATCATGAAAAATTAAAGGAAGGGCGCAACCCGTGGTTGTGATCCCGATGGCTGGATCAACAGCGGTCGCCTCGGAAAGGGGTCTTTCCTAGTCAAGCCCCTTTCTTGTTTCGGTCATGTAAGAGCGGAATCACTTGCATAAAACGGGGTTAGCCGAAACAACCGCTGATCGAAAATGGTCCGTTTCCGGATGGAATGAAAGGAGGCACTCATGAGCGTGCAAGGGCAACAGATTAAAAAGTCCAACGATGAAAGGCTCCTCAGATGGCAACTGGATCACCAGAGGAGGCTTAACGATATTACCGAAAAGATTCATTCGGCGAACGATACCGATGATATTTTGATTAACCTGCAGGAGGATATACTAGGCCTGTTCGATTCAGACAGAATCACGATATATGTGGTGGAGGCCAACGGCAAGCAGATCGTTTCGAGACTCAAGACCGGAAGCGAGGTGAGCGAAATCCGCGTGCCCATCAACGAGGATAGCATATCCGGGTATTGCGCCAAATACCGTAAGGTCGTCAACGTGCTGAATGTATACAACGAGACGGAGGTCAAGGGCATCAATTCCAAACTCAACTTCGACAAGCGATGGGATCGGCGCACCGGCTACAGGACAATCCAGGTCCTTGCAGCCCCCATCCTTTACAGCGATGGTCTGCTGGGCGTGGTGCAGCTGGTTAACAAAAAAGGGGGAAGACGATTTACCAAGGGGGACGAGACATCGCTTGCGTACATTTCCAATGTGCTGGGGATCGCCTTTCACAAAAACCGCCTTGCGGCGGGACACGCGGGCCCCACCCGGTTCGATTTCCTCGTTGCGCACAACATCATCGGCGCCACGGAACTCTCAACGGCCATGGCAGAGGCGCGAAAAAAGAAAATCCCGGTCGAATCGGTCCTTATCGAGACGTACGGCGTGAGCAGGGCGGATATCGGTAAAGCCCTTTCGAGTTACTACAAGGCGCGATTCATTTCTATTGACCCGGCGACCCCCATTTCGAGGCGCCTGTTGACCGGTCTGAAGCCGGACTATCTCAGGCGAAACGGCTTCGTCCCCGTGGCCCGTTCGGGCGATACGCTTGTCGTAGCCATGGAAAACCCCAATCATCTCCCGGCGCGGGACGCCATTAGAAAGAGCCTCCCTGCCAGGCGGTACGAGTACTGCGTCGCCCTTGCGGAGGATATCCGGCGCGTCCTGGACAGCCATTTCGAAAACCGGGGGGATAAAACGCCAAATGTTCCGGGAAGCATCGACCATATCATCGGCCTGCTGAGGCCCGAGGGCGATGACATGGAGGGAGAACTGGACAAAGTCAGTGAAGAGGACAGCGCCGTGGTCCAGCTGGTGAGCAAGATGATCCACGATGCCTACCAGCGAAAGGCATCCGACATCCACATCGAGCCGGGACAGGGGAAGGCGGATGCGACGATCCGGTTTCGGATCGACGGCGACTGTCGGGTGTATCGAACCGTTCCCTATACTCACAAACGGGCCGTGGCCTCGCGAATCAAGATCATGTCCGATCTGGACATTGCGGAACGCCGGCTCCCCCAGGACGGAAAAATCAAGTTTCGACGCTTTTCCCCCCTGGACCTGGAATTGCGCGTCGCCACCGTCCCCACCGCCGGCGGGAACGAAGACGTGGTCCTCCGCCTGCTGCCGGGCGGAAAGCCCATGGCGCTTGCGCAGATGGGCATGAACGAAAGAGATTACAAGCGCTTCATGGAGATGATCCAGAAACCCTACGGCATGATCCTGGTTGTGGGACCGACCGGAAGTGGAAAGACCACGACCCTTCATGCTGCGCTTAGCGTCGTCAATCAACCGGAGACCAAAATATGGACCGCGGAAGATCCGGTGGAGATCACGCAGGAAGGCCTGCGCCAGGCAGAGGTGAAACCACGGATCGGCTTCAATTTCGCCCGGGCCATGCGTGCCTTTCTGAGGGCCGATCCGGATATTATCATGATCGGGGAAATGAGAGACGGGGAGACGGCGGGGATCGGGATCGAAGCTTCCCTGACCGGGCATCTGGTTTTCAGTACGCTCCACACCAACAGCGCGCCGGAGACGGTAACCCGTCTCCTCGACATGGGCATGGACCCCTTCAATTTCGGCGATTCGCTTCTGGGCGTCCTGGCCCAAAGGCTCGTTCGCCGGCTCTGCCCGCGGTGCAAGGAGAAGTATCACCCGGACCTGTCGGAGTTCGAAGCCCTGGTGCGCGCCTACGACGGAAACTTCGATGAACTGGGTGTGACTTATAGCGACGAGTTTTTCCTGTACCGAAAACGGGGTTGTCCCGAATGCGGTCAGTCGGGATACCGGGGCAGGAACGGTATTCACGAACTGCTGGTATCCACCGACCAGGTGAAGTCCCTGATTCAGTCCGGCTCAAAAACGGACGAAATCAGGTCGCAGGCCGTCAAAGACGGCATGACCACCCTGATGCAGAACGGCATCCGAAAGGTGTGCGAGGGAATGACCGATATGAGGCAGGTGAGGCGGGTGAGTATACGGTAGGAAAAGAGAATATCGAATATCGAATATCGAACAAGGAATGTCGAAGGAGAGGGCGATGTCGAAGGGGGAATGAAGAAGGACAATAGGAGTGGCGCAGGTGCCATGGGAAATTAAGAGGCAGTTAAAAGAGAATATCGAATATCGAATAATGAACAAGGAATGTCGAAGGAGAGGGCAATGTCGAAGTAGGAATAAAGAGTGGCAACGGATATGGCGCAGGAGAGGCGGGAAATTGGAAGGCGGTTAAAAGAGAATATCGAATATCGAATAATGAACAAGGAATGTCGAAAAAGGAATAAAGAATGAAAGAAGCGGTTCGGGAATTTGACATCGAAGATCGTTTAATCGATTTTGCCGTTCAAATCATCCATGTTTCTGACGCATTGCCTATGAATATCGTTGGGAGACATGTCGGGAAACAGATAATTCGATCCGGAACTTCACCTGCTTCGAACTACGGCGAAGCCCAGAGTGCGGAGTCGCGTTCTGATTTTATCCATAAAATAAAGATATGCCTCAAAGAACTCCGCGAGACGAGAGTATGGCTTAAAATGATTATAAGAGCGAAGCTTATAAAGTCCACGTTTAATATTGAAGCCATCATTAACGAGAGCGATGAGCTGATTTCAATATTTGTGGCGAGCGTAAAAACGGCGGCACAAAACAAGCGGAAAACTTCTTAATTCAATATTCCTTGTTCGATATTCGATATTCTCCCTTCTTACGGGTATTGACCCGGATGCATCAACCCTGCCGTCTCTTCCAGGCCGAACATGATGTTCATGTTCTGGACCGCGCTGCCGGCCTGGCCCTTGACCAGGTTGTCCACCAGGCTCACCACGATCAGCTTGCCGGTGCGCGCATCCGCATTCACCGAGATGTTGCAGAAGTTGCTCCCCCGAACGTACACGCTCAGCTGGGGCGCGTCCGGGCCGGAGAGCCGGACAAAGGCCTCGTCCCGGTAAAAAGAACGGTATGCCTCCAGGGCCGATTCGAGCCTCTCCCCTTCCAGTAGATCGGCATACAGGGTGCTCAAAATGCCCCGGCACAGGGGTATCACATGAGGGGTGAATGTGATCCGGATGTCCCTGCCGGCCACAATGCCCAGTTCACGCTCGATTTCGTACACGTGCTGGTGGCCCGATATCTTGTAAGCGTTCATGGATTCGTATCGCGCGGGAAAATGAAACGTGGGGCTGGGATTTTTACCGGCCCCGGATACCCCGGTCTTTGAATCGCAGATCACGGATTCCGGGTCGATGATCCCCGCATGGAGGGCGGGCGCCAGACCCATGATGGCGCTCACGGCAAAACAGCCGGGGTTCCCCACCAGGTCGGAACGGGCAATGTCGTCCCTGTGAAGCTCCGCAAGCCCGTAAACGGAGCGGGGCAACAGCTCGGGTGAGGCGTGGGCCTCTTTACGCCCGATCCTCTCGGCGTACCCGTCATAGGTTTTCGCATCGTTGAAGCGGAAGTCCCCGCTGTAATCGATGACCTTGGCCCCTTTCTCCAGCCACCGCGCGGCCCCCTTTTGTCCCACGCCGTCGGGTGTGGCGAAGAACACCGCATCGAAATCGTCGGGGCATGCGGGGTCGTCGGGGTCCGTGATCGTCAGATCGCAAAACCCCTTGAGATGCGGATAAAGGTCGCTCATGGCTTTTCCCACGTCCTGTTTGTCGATGAGGGCGCCGATGTCCGCCTGGGGATGGGCCTGAAGCAATTCCACGGCGCCGCACCCGCCGTATCCGCCCGCGCCGATGATACCGACCTTGATTTGTTTCATCTTCCCTACCTCTATTTTTTTAAATTTGATTCACTACTTTTAGTGAAAGCTCTCTATTGGTCAGCCGATCCGAAAAATAATGAATCATATACGAAAGTTGGTTCAACGTTAACTTGTTTGATATCCGAGTATGCTTTTCCCTTGCACCCTGCGCCATGCGCCCTCTTTATACATTAAACCGAAAATTGATAATATCGCCGTCCTTGACCTCGTACTCCTTGCCTTCGAGTCGAACGGCCCCGCCCTTTTTGGCTTCCTGAAAATTACCGTAGGATTTCAGGTCTTCGAAGGAAAGGGTCTCCGCCCGGATAAATCCCTTCTCCATGTCCGAATGCACGGCGCCCGCAGCACCAAGGGCCCGGGTCCCGGACGAAACGGTCCACGCGCGCACTTCGTCCGATAATACAGTAAAAAAGGAGATGCGGTCCAACAAGCGGTAAGAGGCCTTGATTACCCGGTCCAGAACAGACGTCTGGATATGGTATTCCACCCTGAATTCCTCGGCCTCATCCGGCGGCATGGATGCAATATCCATTTCCAACCGCCCGCGCACGACCAGGCGCTCCAGGTCGTCGGGCCAGCCGCCCCCTCCCGGTTCCGATTCGTCTTCATCGTCGTTGTTCACGACGATCAGAACGGGTTTGGCGGTCAGAAAGGTGAAGCCCCGCAGTGCCGGATGCTCCGCCAGTTCGGGCGTGTGCCGCAAGGGTTGTCCGCCGTCCAGGACTTCACGGCACGCAGCCACAAGCCGCAATTCATCCCCTTCCGGCTTTTTCCCTCGTTTCTTGTCAAGTTCGATGCGCTCCATGCGTTTTTCAGCAACCGCAAGATCGTTAACGATCATGTCCTCTTCAAGGCGCTGAAAGTCTTTGCCCGGATCGGCCGGTGTGCCTCCTCGGTCTTCAAAATTTCGAACCACGTGAAGGAACCCATCACAAACGCGCACACGGTTCCACGTTCCGTCATCCCATGCCGCGCCGGAATCGCCCGGTGCCTGCGGGGCGAGCAGATACTGGATTTTGGCGAGCGTGGTCTTTTTGGGTTTGTATATCTCTTTCAGGAGATTCACCCGGTCATCCATTACGGTGACCGTGGCGATTCTCGGTTCCGTCCTGGAGACGGGATGCGACTGTTCCTCTCCCCAGACGCCGGAAAGCGCGGTAAATAAAGTCGATTTTCCGCATCGGGGCAGACCGATAATTCCCATGAGCATTACGGTGTGACCTCCTTTCTCTATCCGGTGTGAGGTTATACCCGGCTTCGCTAAAAGTCAGCTTCCGTCTTCGCCAAAGGACGGCTACGCCGCGACAAGCCGCCGCGGCAAGGGTTCGCTTCGTTCATTTGAATTATGGCAGCCTTCTAGTGCCCCCGTTGCCCGCGCGGCCCCTTGCGGAGTGCCGCCAGCGACACGGCGCCCGCCCTGTGTTTTCTCAGGAGCACGTAAATGGCGCCGGTCCCGCCATCGTAGGGCCGGGCCGTGGAAAAGGCCAGAACGATTTTTTTGATGGGTCCGCGGCTCAGCCAGCGGGGCAGTCGCTCCTTGAGAACCGGTATGTGGTTTTCGGAATTCAGGCCCCGTCCATGCACCACCAGGACGCACCTGCGTCCCAGTTGATAACTTTCATGGAGAAACTCCCTTACCTGATGTTCGGCCTCCTGCTTGGTCAATCCATGGAGGTCAATGTGATCCTGTGTGGGGAATTCGCCCCCTTTGAGCCGTTTCATCAGTTTCCGGCTGAATCCGGGCACGGCGCCTTCAATGTACTCGTCGCTGAAACTGATATCCATTTCCGCGTGTCCCGCCACCAGGTCGGACAGGTGGGCCATGGCCTCCAACTCGTCATCGGGCGCCGGATGGGCCGGGCGGGCATCGGCGTTCGGGGTCCGCGCTACAATTTGCTTGCCCGAGCGAAGCGGCTCCACGCCGGCCATGGCCTGTAGAAATTCATGCGTCTCGTCTACCTCACGCATTTTCTCGACCGGCTCTGTCGCAGGGGAGGGATTCGGGGCGGAAACACCTCTTTTTTTCAAGGACTTCAATGCGTTGAAGGCGGGATTGAAGGCAGTCCGTGTTTTGGCGGGACTGTTTTTCGAAGCCGGTTTTCTTTTTTTTCTGCGCGGCATGGCGGTTTCTCGCTTGAATTTTCATATCAATATAATATAACACAAAAATTGGATAGGATGTCATATGGCCAGAATAGACGATTACCAGGCTGCGGTTGAACTGGCCGCAGCATCGCTGGCGGACAAGGACCCGAAAGCTGTCGCGGATCGAAGCGGGGCGCTTTATGAGGCGGACCCCGCGGGCGGCGGCGTGCTGCGCTTCCCTTTTCTCAATAGGGAAATAAGGGTGTCGTGGCCCGATTTCGCATTTTCATTCAAGAATGCCGAAACGGATGTGCCGATTCAGCAGCAGGTGCTTCTTCTCCATTATCTCCAGGGGGCCGGTGGAAAACCGATTACCGGGGAGTGGATCGCCTACCAGGAGGTGCCGGACGGCAGATTTTATCTGGACGCCTTTCAACGGAGGGCCAAAATTCCCCTTGTCCAGGCCTTTGGCGAACGGCCCGATCTGATGGTGGCGTTGGCGGGAGAGGCTTACGGCGCCGAGTCGTTCGATCATGGAGATTGCGCCGTGGTGCTCCGCGCCCTGCCGCTGGTGCCCGTGGCCTTGATCC
>JAFDKD010000362.1 GCA_019307165.1 Deltaproteobacteria bacterium
GGCCGGTACACGCCGGTTTCGAAGCGGTACTTTCGGGCTGTGTCGGTATTCATATGGTTTGTCTCCTTTATTCCGGATTTCGCTGTGCGCTGCCCCGTTCGCCGGTCGGAGCGAAGCGTAGATCCCGCCGCCCTTGGGCGGGGAATAGTGTTTAATACCTGAATCAGGTATGATCCAGGTATTAATATAAGGCCGAAACGGGAGGATGCCATTCCCCTTCGGGAATGACCGTGCTCATGGCTCTCCTTCAACCGCCCCATCATTCGCTGTTCCGAGGATGCAGTGGAGTAACACGTTGGTGCCGGCTTCGCAATCCTCCCATCGGGTGTTTTCCACTTCCACGTGGCTTCTACCGCCGATGCTGGGAACGAAAATCATTGCAGTGGGCACAACCTGATTCATGTAGCCCGCGTCGTGGCCGGCGCCGCTCCGCATGGGCAGGACCGGATATCCCAGCTGGTCCGCGGTGTTCACCACGCGCTGCACAAGGTCGGGGTGAAAGGGCTGATGGGCCACTTTCCAGGTATCCTCGATCCGCATGGGACAGCCCCTGTTTTTTGAGATCTTTTCGAAGCTTTTGTATAATTCTTCCCACGCCGACGCCACCCGGCCGTCGTCCCATGACCGGATGTCAACCGTGAAGTGGACCCCGTCCGGGATGATGTTTCTGGAATTGGGATGGTTTTCGATTTCACCGACCGTGGCCACCATATTGCCGCCCATTTTGGCGGGGAGTTCATTCACCTTGACGATCATTTCCGCGGCCGCCACCAGGGCGTCGCGGCGCCCCGCCATGGGGGTGGGGCCGGCCTGGTTGCCTTCCCCCTCCAGGTATATGTCGTACCAGTGAATGCAGAGGATTCCCTCGGGGGCGCCGATGATCTTTCCCTCCCGCTCCAGGACGGGCCCCTGCTCGATATGGCATTCGTAATAGGCGTGAACCGGCCTCAAGGCAGCGGGCGCCGCGCCCCTGTAGCCGATCCGCTCCAACTCGTCTTTGAACCGTTTTCCGTTCCGATCCGTTCTGCCGTACACCCAGTCCCGTTCCAGCAGGCCCGACCAGACGCCCGACCCGACCATGGCCGGCGAAAAGCGCGATCCTTCCTCGTTGGTCCAGTTGACGATGCAGACGGGCCGCTCCGTTACTACGTCGCGGTCGTTCAGGGCCCTCAATACTTCCAGGGTCCCCATGACGCCGAGAACGCCGTCAAAGCGACCGCCCTTGGGCTGGGAATCCATATGGGAGCCGCTCATGACCGGGGCAAGACCTCTGTCTTTGCCCTTCCTTTGGCCGAAGATGTTTCCCATCTCATCCACGGTGATTCTAAGCTCAAGTTCCTCAAGCCATTGGACAAACAGGTCCCGGGCCCGCCTGTCTTCATCCGTCAGGGTCAAGCGCTCGACGCCCCCTCTCGGCGTGGTCCCGATCTCGGCCATCTCTTCCAAGGACTGCCGCAAGCGTACACCGTTTACTCGGATATCTTTCAGGTCCATTTTCCGCGGGCCCTCCCGTATCAATTCAGGTTCGACACCCTGCTCATGTATCAGCCAAAATGTGAAATGCCAATATAGAGGAATTGTGCTATTTTGTATACGAATCCTGAAATCGATCATCACCCGGGACCTCATTGAGAAGGAGATTATAGGACGTTGGAAGAAAATAAATCGGGAACTATAGACCTGCACGTCCACATTTTTCCGGATCGAATGTTCGAGGCGGTCTGGAAACGTTTCAAATCATTGGGCTGGGGCTTTCAGGAGGAATATATTGAGCAGATCAGGCAAACGCTCATTGCCCATGGCGTGGTGCGCGCCGCGGGCTTGAGTTACGCCCACAAGGCCGGCGTAGCCGGATCGCTCAATCGCTTCATGGAAACGCTCGGTCGCTCCGATCCCATGTTCCTGCCCTTTGCCAGTGTATACCCGAATGACGATGATTTCAGACAAACGGTCGATCACGCAATTGAATCGTCCCACCTTTACGGTTTCAAGTTTCAACCGTTGGCTCAGCTTTTTGACGTCAACGACGCCAGACTGGATTATTTGTATGAAAGGTGCCTGGAGGCGGACTTCCCCATTACCATGCATATCGGCAGCGGTCCGACCGCTTCGAAATTGGTGGGCATCAACCACTTCCGCAAGCTGATTCGGCGATTCGAAATGCTCCGCATATGCGTCCCCCACATGGGCTGGACCGAATTCGATGAATTTCTGCGTTTGATGGACGACCATCCGAACATGTTCTTCGACACCGCCGTCATCAACATCGTCGATCATAGGCTCGATAGCCGATACCCCGTACCGCCTCAGCGATTGGCACGTTATGCGGACCGGATCTGCTTCGGCTCGGACTGGCCGTTTGTCCATTACGATTACCAGACTTCCCTTGACAGCGTGAAGCGGTTCGGCTTTTCGCCCGAGGACTGCCAAAAGGTCATGTATGACAATGCCGTGCGGTTTCTGAAGATAGACATCACTTAATGAAGGAGAAATCTATGGTTTTCGATCTCACCGATGAACAGAAAAGCCTCCAAATGAAGGCTCGCGAGTTCTCCCGGAATGAACTCCTCCCCCATTTCACCCGATGGGATCGCGAAAGTGAGTTCCCCCGGGATCTTTTACGCAAGATGGGGGAGGCCGGGCTCCTGGGCTCCACGGTTCCGGAGGAATACGGAGGCATGGGGACCGACCGTGTGACCAACGGACTGATCGTCGAGGAACTGGCGCGGGGAGACAGTAATCTGAGCCTTCTGGCATTTGGCACGCTTTACGAGATGCTCTCGTTTGCCCCCGAGGAACTGAAACGAGAGTGGGCCCCGAAGTTGGTCAGAGGGGAAAGATTTCTGGGTATCGCTCTTACCGAACCACAGTCGGGCTGTGATGCGGCCAACGTCCGGACCGTGGCCGAGCGTCGGGGTGAGATTTATATTGTCAATGGGGTCAAAAACTGCGTCAGCATCCTCAACGCGGACGGGTGGTCCCTGCTGGCCGGCACAGATAGAGAGTCTGGAGCCAGGGGAATCAGTATGTTTCTTTTGCACAGGGACACGCCGGGTCTTACCATATCGAGACCTAAAAGCGATCTTGGGGGGCGGGCCGTCCCCCGAGGGGTCCTCACCCTCGAAGACGCCCGGATCCCCGCGGGCCACCTTATGGGTGAAGAGAATTGCGGGTTTTATTACATTATGGATGCCTTTGATTACAACCGGGCCCTGATTGGCCTGATGTGCATCGGAGCGGCCCGCCAGAGCCTGGAGGAAACCATTGAATATGTTCGATGCCGCCGCTCTTTTGGCCGTGCGATCAGCATGAACCAGGGGGTTTCCTTTCCCATCGCCGAGGCCGACACTTACCTGGAGCTGGCCCGGAACCTTTGTTTCAAGGTCCTGTGGCTGAGGGACAATGACCTTCCCCATCGAAGGGAAACGGCCATGTGCAAATGGTGGGTTCCCAAAATATGCGTTGACGTCCTTCATCAGTGTCTCCTCCTCCACGGCCATTATGGTTACAGCCAGGATCTCCCCCTGGAACAGCGCCTGAGAGATGTCCTTGGATGGGAGATCGGAGACGGTACGGCCCAGATCCAGAAGTTGATTATTGCCCGGGAACTGATCGGGCGGGAGTTCGTAGGCTGATGAAGGAAATAAACCAGGGTTCCCAGCAGCCTCCTAGACTTTTGCGCGTCCATTTCTTTCAATCAATTCCAAGATCGGTCATGGACAGGGGAGGTTCCCATGAAAAGGCGCGATATCCATGATGAGCAGGAAGTTCAACGAATCAACAAAATTCAGAGAGACCTGTTTGACATGGCGGTTAATTTCTTTGACGGGCCCCCGGAAAAAGGCGTGCCCGAACGGCTCGGGAAAATCGTTGCCGCCGCAGGTATTGTTAAAGGCGACAGGGTGTTGGACATAGGGAGCGGCACGGGCGTCCTCGTCCCTTTGATCCGGGAATACGGACCCAATAAAATCTTCGCCTGTGATATGGCCGAGGCCATGCTGGCCCGTTTGAAAGAACACTATCCGTACGCGGAAACCCTGTTGGGCGATGTGCGGGACCTGACCCTTCCGGACGAAAGCATTGATGTGGTGTTTATGAATGCGGTTTATCCGAATATTGCCGACAAGGCGGGCGCCTTCTCCAACATGGGCCGGGTGATGAAGAGCGGCGGCCGGATGGTCATCAGCCATCCCATGGGTAAATCCTTTATCGACGTGTTGAGGAAGAAGGCGACGTTTCCCCTGGACGACTTTCCGTCGCGGGATGAGGGCGAGGCCTTTCTGGAACCCTACGGTTTTGGGATAGAAACCTTTGTTGACGAACCGGAATTGTATATTCTGGTGGGTGTTAAGGTTTTCTCTGATAACCGCCGAAATTCCTGAAAACGTTTCCCGCTTAAATGGGGGCGTGGAGGCTATGTAGGGAAGAAAAGATCCATAAGGATTTATCAGTTTATCTATGGTATGATTTCACATCGGAAATCGGCACTTCCCGCCTGTGGAAGATCCCCGCGGCCAGCGCGGATTCGGCCCCGGTTTCCTTGAAGACTTCATGGAAATGTTCGACGCTTCCGGCGCCGCTGGAGGCGATCACCGGGATGGACACCGCGCTTTTCACCGCATTGATCAACTCCAGATCAAACCCCAGGTTGGTCCCGTCCCTGTCGATGCAGTTCAGCAGAATTTCTCCTGCGCCCAGTGTTTCGCAGACCTGCGCCAGGGTGACCGCGTCCATGTCCCTGCCTTCGCGGCCGCCCTTGATGGTACATTGATACCAGCAGTATTCCTCGCCGTTGGGGCCGGGAGCAGCGGTCCTGATGACCGGGTGTTTCACATCGTCGGGCGATGCCGCGTACACGCGCCGCGGGTCGATGGAAATGACCACGGCCTGGTTGCCGTACACCCGGGAAATGGTTTCGATGGCGCTCTTTCCCGTCTTTTCCCCGGTGCGCACATACGCCTCCGCAATCAGCACGGCGTCACTGCCGATGGACACCTTGTCCGCGCCTGACCTGAAGTACTCGGCCGCCACCTCCAGGGAGGAGTACGAGCGGCCGTCCTTGTCCGTGTAATCCCGGATGCCCCCGCCGATGGTGAGCGGCACGAACACATTGAGGGATGTCTGCTTCAGCACCTGGATCATGGGCATGTCTTCCAGGGGAAAATCCCTGAACCCGGTGATGTTGAGAAAGGTGATCTCGTCCGCCCCCTCCTCGTAATACCGTCCCGCAAGTTCTACGGGCTTGCCCAGGTTCCTCACGTCCCCTTTTTCCCGCACATCGTACTGATCCCCCTTGGTGACCACCAGGTCGCCCCGGTCGTCGGAGCGGACATCAAGACATGCGATGATGCGCTTGGCCAGACGGGTTTGAGTCGATATGCGCGGAGGCAGCACGGAATCTGCGGATTCCAGAAAATTACGGAGAAGCGCAAGCCCGATCTCACCGCTTTTTTCAGGGTGGAACTGCGTGGCCACGATGTTTCCTTTTTGCACGGCGCTGACAAAGGAAATGCCGTAATCCGTGGTGGCCAGGACAACCGATTCGTCCTCGGGCGCCACATGGTAGGAGTGGACAAAGTAAAACTTTTCGTCGCCCATCAGGCCGTTGAAGACCCGTGACGGCTGCCGGATGGCGAGACCGTTCCAGCCGATGTGGGGTACCGAAAGGTCGATGTCGAACCGCTTGACCGAACCGGGAATGATGCCCAGGCCCGCTATGCCCGGGGCCTCCTCGCTGCGCTCGAACAGGGCCTGAAGCCCGATGCAGATGCCGAGGAACGGCCGGTCCGAGAGGAGATATTGCCTCAAAGGCTCGACGAACCCCTTGTCATTGAGTATCTGCATCATGTTGCCGAACGCACCCACGCCCGGAAACACCAGCTTTTCGGCGGCAAGAATTTCCTCGCCGCCGCCGACGACTTTTACGGTTTCGCCGAGGCGTTCAATGGCGTTGATGACGCTCCGGACATTGCCGGCCCCGTAATCCAGAAATGTGATCATGCCTCTATCCTACATTTTAGTCACAACTAAACCCTCCACCTCTGGTGGAGGACTCGGATAGGTTCTACCGATCCGGGGAGGAATGAATCAAGTGTAGCAGTTGGTTTGACGTTATCATGGTTATGCGACGCCTCGAACAGAGGATATGGGTTTGACCGCACACTGGAACGGAGGTCCAAATGATTTTCATATCACGGTTCAAACCTTTTTTCCCGTCATCCCCGCGCTGGAAATCGCTTCCTATAGCAGGATGTTTCCATCTGAGGCACTCACCCCAGCACATGCTTTTCCAGGACGAAACAGGCGAATTTTCCTGAAAAGACGAGCGTGTCCCCCCTGGTGACCCGCACCTCCACACGATGCTTTTTTCCCGATGCGGACGCGACCCGCGCCTCGGCGATCATGGTTTCTCCGGCTACAACCGGTTTTAGAAATTTCACGTCGGCCGCCCCGAGCACCACATTGGGGTGGTTGACGGCGATCATGGCTGCATAATCGGCAAGCCCGAACACGAACCCGCCATGTACCAGGCTGGAATCATCAACGGTCATGCCGCCCGTGGTCGTGAGTTCAACCCGGCTGTATCCATCGCGGACCTCCAGGGGCGTGCCGCACAGGCCTTGATCGATCTTTTGGTGGGTGTTGACGGTATTCATGCTTTATTCCATAACTCAATGTTCAATATTCAATGTATAGGGGGCGGCCTAAAAGCCGGGTCCTATGGGCCCGGATCCTTATTGCCTCCTCTTGATGATCATCATCCGGCCCTTTCCTTCGGCAACTACGGGGCCGTCCTCCATACGGGCGGTCAGGCGGATGTCCAGAAGCCCCTTGACGTTCCTTTCCAGTTCGGCCTTGAAGTTGACCGTGGTCCCAAGGGGCACCGGATTTCGATATCTGATCTCCAGGCGCGCGGTCATGGCATCGTACCCGGCATGCCGGGTCGTCCACCCCAGGAGTTCGTCGAAAATCAGACTGATGACACCACCGTGAAGGAAGTTGGACCATCCTCTATATTTTTCGACAGCAATAAATTGGGCCTTGACCCCGTGTTCCCCGTCTTTTTCAACCGTCAGATGCAATCCGTGCGGGTTGTCGTCGCCGCACGCGAAACACCGGGTGTCTTTTACCAGTTCCAGCGCCATTTGATTGACTCCTTCCGGGTGTTCTTTGCTCATGGGAAAGTAGAGGAGGCGTTGCGTGCTGTCAAGCTCGGAGATGCAGCCCTGATCGCCGGCAAGGCGCCGCCCGCCTGTTTTGAGCTTGTCTGTGGGTGTGTTCCCGAACGAAGTTGAAAGACGGCTTTTACAGAGGATATTGTATTTTGATTGGATATGATTACTGGGTCCCCGCCAAATTCATGCGGGGACGACAGGGGGGGCGGAGATCCCGCCCCTTTTTGGCGAAAACGAACGATCTTATCTTGGCGACCTTTGCGTTCTTTGCGAGAGGATATCAATCTCCGCGAAACCTGCAACCTGCAACCCGAAATGCGCAACCCTATGAAGTTTCATATGAGCGCCGCCTCGTGGCCTGAAGGGCGGCCCCGCCCAAGGACGGCGGGATCTCCGCTACGCTCCGACAAGGCTGATCGATAGGGTAACTTCAAGAAAAGGGCAATAGCCATAGACTCGGTTAAGTTCCGCCGGAAA
>JAFDKD010000363.1 GCA_019307165.1 Deltaproteobacteria bacterium
CCAGCATCATATCAAATCAAAATACAAATCCTTCCATTCAGGTTCTCTGGATTCCCCTTCGGCCGTGAGCTCAGGGCCGAACGGCCGCCAAATTCATGCGGGAATGACAGGTTGGATTCCCGCCGTCCTTGGGCGTGCCGCGGCGTAGCTGCCCTTTAGCGAAGCCGGGCGGGGCCGCCCCCCCAGACCGGAGGCGGCACTCATATCGAACATCAATGAATAAGGGGCAAGACATGATGATTGAAGATTGTCAGATCAACTTGTTGACATACTGCAATGACTTGCCACTTTTTTAACCAAGAACCAAGAACCAAGAACCAAGAACCAAGAACCAAGAACCAAGAACCTA
Organism: Deltaproteobacteria bacterium; assembly: GCA_019307165.1. Taxonomy (GTDB): domain Bacteria; phylum Desulfobacterota; class DSM-4660; order Desulfatiglandales; family Desulfatiglandaceae; genus JAFDKD01. The sequence goes on from JAFDKD010000363.1 coordinate 350, forward strand.
TTTCACATACGCCTTTTCAATGACCACCGTTTCTACAGGCACGTTCTTGAACATGCCCCGGTTTCCGGTTTTCACCTTCTCAATGGCATCCACCACGGCCATGCCGTCCACCACCTTCCCGAACACCGCATAACCCCATCCGCGCGTGTCTTTGTTTTTGTGGTTGAGGAATGCATTGTCCGCGGTGTTGATGAAAAACTGCGCGCTTGCGCTGTGCGGGTCCTGCGTTCGGGCCATGGCGATCGTTCCGCGCTCGTTTTTCAAGCCGTTATCCGCTTCGTTTTGAATGTGTTTTTCGGTGGTTTTCTTTTTCATGTCGGGCGTAAATCCCCCGCCCTGAATCATGAACCGGGGTATCACCCGGTGAAAGATGGTGCCGTCATAATACCCGGAGCGGGCATAGTTAAGGAAATTTGCCACGGTCTTGGGTGCCTTTTCCCGGTCGAGTTCAATGGCAATGTCCCCCATGGACGTTTTCAAGACCACCTGCGGGGGCGCGGGCTTGTCGCCCGCTTCGACAAAGGGCCCCGCCAAAAAGACAAAGGCGGCGGCCAACAACAACATTAGAACTTTTTTCATATGGGTCCCTCCAAATCACTTTAATCCATCTGTAAAACTTGGTCCTCTGGGCCGTGTCAGCGTTATCCGGCTATGCCAATGTTGAAATAAGGTTTTCCCGCCCAACAACGGCGGGATCTTCGACACCTAATAGGTGAATTACTTGCAGCAGCCGGCAATTGCAGTGCCCCTACGGTGCAGCCTCAACTCCGGGTCCCATGGGCCAGTATCTTTACTAATATCGCCAACTCAGAATCAGCCATTGACCATGTTCCCGGACAAGTTCAAATGTCAGGAGGGTCTCAGCGGTCCCGGTTTGTTTCATGAGGTTTACGGAAGCCCTGCTCCCCACCAGAGTGATTTTCTGGGGACCGAAAACGGAAATCGGCCTTCCGGCCATCCGCTCGGCGAATGTTTCCAAATATTCACCCTTGGACACGATCTTTCTGTTTCGGGCGATCATGGCTTTCAGATCCTCGTGCAGAAGCACTTCCGCCGCCTGCGTATCACGGGCATTCATGGCGTCTTGAAAATGCATGAGCACGGCCTGTATGGCGGCCTCGTCCCGGGAATCCGATTTGTAGTTTTGCAAGGTGGCATCCGCGCAGCCCATGAAAAGCGCCAGGCCGAAACAGACCACCGGAAGGAAACGGATATAAGACATGGAAATCACCTTGTTGTTCATTTATCACATGCCTCTAAAGTAGGCATTTTTTCAAAACGTGCATGTAAAGAAAAGGAATTCCGGATGACATTATCCGATTTCTTCCGAGTTTTCAATTTGATTCAACAAGAAATTGCTTGCATCCCTCAGCGGCTCTCCATAAAATAATAACTTTAACAAATAAAGACTAAATAACAGTTTCAGCGCAGGAGGTCGACATGTTCGAACTGACCCATTGGAAGGACCAGGAGATGAAAAGGCTGCGGAGAGACATGGATCGCCTTTTCGACCGAATGTTTACCGGGTTCGTCTTTTCGACTCTCCCCACAGAGTTTGTCAATCTCCCCCGGCTGGAAATGACTGAGGCGGATGACACCGTCACCCTGAAAGCCGAAATTCCGGGGGTGGATCCCGACCAATTGGAGGTCTCGGTCACGGCGCAAACCTTGACCATCAAAGGCAGGCTGCAGGCAGGGAACGAAAAGGAAACGCCGAGGGGAACACGGATGGAGCGGCGCTACGGGTCCTTTTCGCGAACGATTCGGCTTCCCGCCAAGGTGGACACGGATGGCGTGGATGCCACCTACCGCAAAGGCGTCTTGAAGATCGTACTGGTCAAGCGCAGGCCCGAAGGACGCCATGGGGTCAGGGTCAAAATAAAAAAATAGACGCACGGTCTCATGTGGTGGGGCCGTTTCGGCCGATTCTGCCAAGACGCCCCCACGGCTTCCCGCCGCGGCGCCCGTGTTTTGAACACTTTGAAGAATGCTTGTGCTGTTGACTCAATGGAGGAGGTAAACCATGCCCGCAAGAAAGACATATCCCAAAGTGCCCGTGGACAAGCTGAGATGGCGATTGGACCCGGCGACACTTTCTTTTAAGACCACTGACGACTTGAGCCCCCTGACGGAGATCATCGGCCAGGAAAGAGGTGTCGAGGCATTTAAATTCGGCATGGGAATGGACCAGCAGGGCTATAATATCTTCGTGACCGGCACGGCCGGATCGGGCCGGATGGCGACGGTCCGAAAGCTGCTGGAGGGAATTACCAGAGAAGACCGGGTCCCGGAGGACCTCTGCTACGTCAATAACTTCAAGAACGCGGAGGCGCCTATCCTTCTGCGTTTCAAGGGGGGCACGGGCGTTGAGTTCAAGGAGGACGTGAACGGGTTTGTGGAGACCCTGAAAAAAGAGATCCCGCAACTCTTCGAAAGCCAGGAGTACATCAACTCTAAAAAAGAAATTATGGAGGCCTACGAGGACCGCGGCAAGGGCTTTTTCAAGGACCTGGATCAAAAAGTCAAAGAAGAGGGCTTTGCCCTGGTGGATATCCAGATCGGCCAGATCAAGCGGCCCGAAGTGATGCCCCTGGTGGACGGCAATCCCGTACACATCGACCAGGTGGAGGCCTTGGTGGCAAAGGGCAGATTCCCCGCCGAAGAGTTCGAACGGATGAAAGAGAGGCACGCCTCCCTAAGGGACCAGATCGACGAGATATTTCTCGAATTGAGAGACCTCCAGAAGGAAGTGCAGGAAAAGATCGAAAAGATGGACGTTGTGATGTTCACGGAGCATGCCTCCCAATTCGTGGATCCCTTGAAGGAAAAGTACCAGCTCAAGATGGTACGGGATTTCTTGGAGGCCATGTTGAAAGACATGGTGGGGAACCTTCAGATTTTTCGGCCTCAGGCTCAGCCGCAGATCCCGGGTCTTATCATGCCCGCCATGCAGGATGCGGACCAGTTCCAGCCTTACCGGGTCAATTTGCTGGTGGACAACAGCGAACAGAAAAGTCCGCCGGTGATCATCGAGAGCTACCCGACCTACCGGAACATCTTCGGCAGCATCGAGCGTATTGTGGATCGCAGCGGCGTATGGCGGACCGACTTCAGCAAGATCAAGGCGGGGTCCCTGATCCGGGCCAACGGGGGATACCTGGTCTTCAATCTCCTTGACGCGGCCGTGGAACCGGGCGTGTGGCCGGCCCTCAAACGAGCCCTCAAGAGTAAAAAACTCGAGATCCAGACCTACGACCCCTTTTACCTCTTCACCACCAGCGGGCTCAAGCCGGAGCCCATCGACCTGGAGACCAAGGTGGTGGTTATTGCGGATTCCTACTTGTACCAGATGCTCCTCCATTATGACGACGACGTCAAAAAAATTTTCAAGGTCCGGGCGGATTTCGATACGGTCATGGACAAGAACGAAGAAAGCATTCAGCAGGTGTCGCGGTTCGTCAAGACCACGACGGACGAGGAAAAACTGAAGCCCTTCGACAGTGGGGCCGTGGCTGCGCTGGTGGAGCAGGCCGTGCGCATGACCGGGCGTCAGGAGAAGATTTCCACCAGTTTTCCGGCCCTGGCGGACCTGGTCCGTGAAGCGGAGCACTGGGCCGCGCGGGAAAATAAAGAAATCGTAGGAGTCGAAGACGTGGACCGCGCTATAGAGGCGCGGATTTACCGGTCCAACATGCTTGAGGAGCGCATCCAGGAGATGATCGACCGGGGCACGGTGATGATCGACGTGGATGGCGAAATAGCCGGACAGGTCAACGGGCTTGCCGTTTACTCCACCGGGGATTACATGTTCGGCAAACCGAGCCGGATTACCGTATCCACATCCATGGGCCGGGCCGGCATCATCAATATCGAGAGGGAGGCGGACCTGTCGGGCAGCACCCACAATAAGGGCGTTTTCATCCTGAGCGGCTACCTGAGAAAGAAATATGCGCAGGACAAACCCCTGACCATCAGCGCCAGCATTGCATTCGAGCAGTCGTACGGCGGGGTGGACGGCGACAGCGCCTCGTCCACGGAGATTTATGCCCTCCTTTCGAGCCTGACGGGCCTTCCCATCAAACAGAATATCGCCGTAACCGGGTCCGTGAA
>JAFDKD010000983.1 GCA_019307165.1 Deltaproteobacteria bacterium
GGTTCCTCAAACCGCAGGAGATCGACCGCCTCGCGTTTTCCTGCAAGCTCATCACTTTCGAGTGCGGGATAAGGTTCCTGACGGACTATCTGGACGGGGACGTTTATTTCCGGACTCATCGCGCGGGCCAGAACCTCGACCGCTGCCGCGTCCATTTCAGGATGGTCTCCGACATGGAACGGAAGATGGACAGGATGCTGGAGATCATCGAAAAACACCGGACAGAAAACTAGGAGCGTGAGCAATTAGTCAGCGCACAGCCCGTAACAGCATTCGACCATATTTCTCCGTCGAGGACTGATTTGTTTTCCGACGGAGAATTCCGTACACTTATATATGGAAGATATAAAAGTACGGAGGTAAGAATGTACCGCGCATACGAACAAAACCAAATGTTTTTGCTGCCATCCAGCATGAAAGATTTTATTGATGAATCGCACCCTGCCCATATAGTGAACGATCTTGTGGAGAAAATGGATTTGAGTTGCCTGGAGAAACGTTACGGAAATATGGGACAGCCTGCCTATCATCCACGCATGATGATAAAGGTGATTCTTTATGGATTTACGGTTGGCATTTTCAGTTCTCGGAAATTGCAACGGGCATGCGGGGAAAACTTGGCGTTCAAGTACCTGGCGGGAATGCAAACACCAGCATTCAAGACGTTTATTGAATTTCGCCAAAGACATCGGGATGATATGAAGGGCGTATTTGTGCAGACGGCCAAGCTGGCGCGAGAGATGGGATTGGCCCAGTTGGGAGGTGTGGCGCTGGATGGCTGCAAAAAAGAGGCGAACACCTCTAAACATAAAGCCATGAGTTACGGGAGGATGTTGGAGGAAGAAAAGAGGTTGAAAGAGGAGATTTGAGCTGTCGCGGCGTGAGAAGCGGTTGAAGAAAATAGAAGAAGCCAAGGCGGCTTTGGAGGAGCGGGAAAAAACAGATCATCCCGAAAAGCCTATTGACCCCAAGAAACAGATTTCGTTTGCGGACAAGGAGGCTCGTTGTTTTGCCAAGAAAGCCGATGGCGCCAAGTATGTTTACAACAGTCAAGCCGCTGTAGATATGGATAGCCAGATTATTGTTGAGAACCACATTGAAGACTCGGTGAGCGACGCGAAATCTGCTGAGGAGGCGTTGGAAAACATTGAGAAGGATTTGGGAGAGAAACCCGAGAAGTTGGTAACAGATGCAGGCTATGGGAACAGCAATACATTGGAAAGTTGTCAAAGCAGGAAAGTTATTCCGATAAGTGCCACAACCCGGGAGGGCAAGGCGCCTGCTGCTGACGATAAGAAAGCGCCCGGTTCTGCGGATTTTTTCACTTATGACTGTGACAATAATAGACTTGTTTGCCAGCACGGCTGCGTTTTTAAATTTGACCATTTCACTGGGAAAGGCAAAAGGGCAATCTACCGTAGCCGGGATAAAGTTAGTTGTAAGTGTGGGAGCCACTCGTTGAAAGATGGGCACCGGGTGATGAAAGTGGACAAGGGGTATTTGGCCAGGCAGACGTTGAAGCGAATTATGCAAGGGGAAGGGAATCGGGAGCTTTATAAGCGAAGGAAATGTACAGTTGAACCGGTATTCGGGCAGATTAAGGAAGGAATGGGATTCCGCCGCTATTTTTATCGTGGTCGGAAGAAGGTGCTGAGCGAATGGAATTTGGTTTGTGCGGCATTCAACATCAAGAAGATAGGGGCACTGAAAGCAGCCGGTAGGGCGACAGTCAGTGAAAGAAAAGGCCATCAGAGGAAAGATTTTTCTTGGATGAGTGGTCGGGAACGTTTTCTTCATGAAATCGCTCGATATATGAGGTTGTTTCGTTTCCAGGTTGGTCTGATAAACTGGCATATTGCTTTGTTGCCGCATTGTGCTTGAGATTTCCATATTTATGCTGACTAATTGCTCACGTTCCTAGTATACTGGATTCTGCCCATGAAATACATTCTTCTTCTATCCCTGTTCTTTACCGCTCAAAGCAAAGCGGCGGAACCGGATACAGCCGTATGCGGTCAGCCCGCGCATGATCCTTCATCCATATCCGGCTGTCTAATCCGCATTGAAAAGCCTTACGGCAAT
>JAFDKD010000364.1 GCA_019307165.1 Deltaproteobacteria bacterium
GCGAATGCGAATGTGGCCAGCTGGGTCTTGTCCCCCAACTCGGCCAGAAATATCATCCAAAACGTTGTCAGCATGACTTTGAAATCCATAAATCCGCCCCTATTCAAACCAGTCGCTGACCCGCCGCCAGGCCAGGTCCTTCAACCGCTTGACCAACTCCGGAAGTTGTTCGGTAATGTTGTCCATGCGCCATTCCAGCACTTCCGTGTGTTTTCCGGCCCTCAGGGTAATGGTCCTTCTCTGCTGGGGACTCATGGCGCCGATCTCGCCGATGATCTGTCCCGGCCCCAGTGTTCGCAGGGCTATGCCGCTCTCGCTGAGCGCCTCAGCCTCGCCCGATACGATCAACCCGAAAGTGCGGTCTGCTTCGCGCCCCTTTGCATAAATCGCTCTCCCTTCGGGGTATGAGGTCAACTGCGCGCTTTCAGCCAGCACGGTGCACTGGCTTTCATCAAAGTCCTCGAAAAGATCGCACTCCTGTAAGGCCTCCCGAACGTTCTCCAATTCCATGCTTCCGCCTCCTCAGACAAAAAAATTTCAGTTTACATTAACAACCGGCTGCGCGTTACCTACCAGCCGAGCGGCAAACCCACGCCGCTGCCCCCCAGGCCTTGTTTTGTCAATTCTCGGTCTATTTTACCATTTAGCGGGAGATATGATCAAGGCAGTTTAATCGAGGTGCGGTTGTTCAATCGCTGATCTTGTGCTAAAAATCGCCAATTACCCGGCGGCATGCACCGGTAACGAACTTAGTTCGCTTGGCTCACAATTGGAATGATGGAATGATGGAATATTGGGTTTCTATTCGACCTTATTCTCAGAAATTATGGGTTTTTGACCATTATTCCATTGTTCCAATATTCCATTATTCCATGTGCCCGGCATAAAAAATGCCGTTAAAAACTTTTATTTCAATAAGTTGTGCTATTTCCGAAACGTTAAAATGAAACGGCCTCGCAAAGACCAATGAAAATAGATTCAATAGCCAATGTTCTGGGCAAATTGTTGATTCTTACCGGCGGCTCCATGGCGCTGCCCTTCTTCTGCGCTGTCTATTTCCGGGAAGATGACCTGTTCGCCATAGGCTTTTCCGGGATACTCATTATTCTCCTGGGCTTGCCTTTGTGGTGGTATTTTCGGAAATGCCACGATTTGAACATGAAAGACGGCTTTTTCATTGCCGTTTTCGGTTGGATGCTGGTCTCCGCCGTGTCCACCCTGCCCTTCATCATCCACGGGTCCATACCCTCATTCACCGATGCGTTTTTTGAAATGATGTCCGGGTACACCACCAGCGGCGCCACCATACTCACCGATATCGAAGCAGTGCCCCACGGGCTCCTGTTCTGGCGAAGCCAGACCCACCTTCTGGGCGGCATGGGGTTCCTGACGTTGGTCGTTATTTTCCTGCCGCACGGCATGGGCGGCCTTCGTATTTTTCGGGCCGAATCGAGCCCCGGCCAGGTGATCACCAAGGAAAAATTTCAGCCCCGCAACAGAGATGCCATGGTGTGGCTCTGGGGAATATATCTGGCGCTGAACCTTCTGGAAACCGTATTGCTGTGTCTCGGAGGCATGTCTCTTTTCGATTCCCTGTGTCATGCGTTCGGCACGGTCTCCACGTCGGGATACTCTCCAAAAAATGCGAGCGTCGCTTACTACGGCAGCGCCTACGTCGATTGGATCATCATCCTGTTCATGTTTCTGGGCGGCACTACCTTCATGCTTTTCTACCGTGCCATGAAAGGGGACTGGCAAGCGTGGAGAATCAACACGGAGTTCAGGTGGTACGTGGGTTTTTTGGCGGTGTTCTGCGGGGCCGTGTCCTGGATCCTCTGGAAGGAAAACACGTACGCCGGCGTGATGGACTGCCTTCGGTACGGCGTCTTCCAGGTCATGTCCATCATAACCACCACGGGATTTACCACCGCCGATTACGAAAAATGGCCCCAGGCGTCGCAGATGTTTCTGTATGCGGCGTGCTTCATCGGCGCCTGCGCCGGCTCGACCACCAGCGGGATCAAAGTGGTCCACTACGTGCTGATCTGGAAATTCATGGTCGCATCCATAAAGAAGCTCTTTTTACAGCCCATGTCCGTCATAACCGTGCGTCTCAACCGCCGTCCCGTGGACCGATCGATCATTGACCTCGCTATCTGTTATTTTATTGTCAACATTTTCCTGGTGCTGGCGGGAGGCTGCTTCATGGTACTGGTGGACAATATGGACTTTGTCACCGCCATGAGTTCCGTGATTGCGACACTCATGAACATAGGTCCCGGATTCGGGGCGGTGGGGCCTGCCGAGAACTACGCCCATATCTCGGATGCGGGCAAGTGGTTCCTGTCCTGGAACATGCTGGTGGGCAGGCTGGAAATGTTCTCGGCGCTGGTGGTGTTTTATCCGTCCTTCTGGAAGAAGTGAACGCCATCCGGGAGAGCACAGCTCAGCGGGATAGACGGCTTGCATCGGATGGCTCCTCATTAGAGGCCGGATATTATCAAATTAGCAAGCCGGCGGTTGTTATAAAGCCAAGTCGATGTTTACGCCTTAGTACGCAAAAGTTATCCGTCATTCCCCGCCAAAAAACAGCGGGAAATCCAGCCGCCCGTTTGCCTGGTTCCCCGCCTTCGCGGGGATGACAAAAAAAGAACTGTTCGGTTTCGATTACCAATCGATTACGAACACCGCTTCGCTGAGCATGGCAAAAGGCGACGCACAAGCACGAATGGCTCTAAATTCCGTCCAAACCGGCTGTCTGACAGCGTCTTTCCAATTTTGTTTAGTACGCGAGATGCGAAAAGCCGGCATCAGTAGCGATCAATTTTACAGCAGCAAAAAGGATTACGCCAAAAACAGCTTTTGGACATCCTTCAGGTGAGGTGAACTGCAGACGACGATGACCGATTCATTATCCCGAATATGGGTGTCCCCAACGGCAACCTGCCATTGATCTTCCCGAAAGATGGCGCCGATGATGATCTTGCCGTAAAAGGAGGGATCCAGCCTGGAAAGGGGTTTGCGGGTGATCGGGGAGTTGGGCGCGGCGAGGATTTCGACCACTTCCGCATCGAACCCATGGAGGCGGGCTACGGAAAGCAATTCACCTCTTCGGATGAATTTCAAGATTTCGTTTCCTGCAAGGATTTGCTTGCTAAGGACGATATCCGCCCCCATGGTACCTGCCAAAACCAGGTAATCCTCGTTATTGACAAGCGCGATCGATTTGCTCTGCCTGGCCTCGGCCTCCTTGTTTTCCGCATTCATCAAATGCTTGGCCAGGACGCAAGCCATGATATTTGTTTCGTTCACGCCCGTTGTGGTAATAAACGTGTCCATGTCTGTCAGGCCCGCCGAGATGAGCACATTCGAATCGGACCCATCGCCGTGCAGGACCTCCGTGTGTTTCAATTCGAAGGACAATTCCTCTGCAACCTGCTCATCCTTTTCAATCAGTTTGACCTCAACGGACTCTTCCAGCAACCGGGCGACACGGCGACCGACCAGGCCCCCGCCCAGTATCATCACCCGGTGCTGCTGATGCTGATGGACGCCGGTTATTTCCATCAACCGTGGCAGGTATTCATTGCCGACCATGAAAAAAACCTGGTCCTGAGGCAACAATTCATGATCCCCGCCGGGTATGATGGTGGTCATTCCCCTCGCAATCGCAACCACGCGAAACGGAAATTCGCGATGCGCCCGGGAAATCTCTTTCAGCTTTCGACGGGCCAAAGGGGACCCGTCCTCAATGCGGGTTGCCATGACCTGTATTTGTCCCTTGGCAACATCGATGATGTCGTTACCCGACCTGAGCTTGATCAGCCGCGCTATTTCCTGAGCGGCCAGTTCTTCAGGGTGAATGATTAAATCGATCTTGAGATCTTTGGCGCTGATCAGGGACTCCTGCTCCCCGAATTCCAGGGATCGGACCCGCGCGATTTTGCGACGGATGCCGAAGCGGTCCGAAATCAATGCGGTCATCATATTCACGGCGTCATTGTCGGTCGCGGCAATGAGATAATCCATGTTTTCGGCGCCCGCTTCGCGCAGGCACTCAATGCTCATGGCATTGCCCCGGATCAGGCGGGCGTCCAGGTTCCCGTCGGCTTCGCGGACCAGGGCGCCGTCCGACTCGACGGCCGTAATCGCGTAACCCTCATGAACCAGCCGTTTCGCCAGATAATATCCGACGACGCCAAGCCCCAAAATAAGGATACGTTCGGATGATGCGGGTTTTTTTCCAAGCATGGTTTTTTCCGGATTTATTTAAACGGCGTTTCCATAAAATGCCGTCACTTCAGGAAACTTTGCAATATCTATGAAGAAATGTCGAACTTCCTTTCCAACTCCGGGTGCATTCCAAGCCACTTGCCTAGGAATGCCTCAAATTCTGACCGTGCTTTTTTAAATGACGCCCCGGCATCCTCCCACTTGTCGAAAAGTTCCTCATAG
>JAFDKD010000365.1 GCA_019307165.1 Deltaproteobacteria bacterium
TTATTCGTACTGACACCTGAACACTGCTTGCCACGGCGTAGCTGCGAAGCAGCGAAGACGGGACACCTGTCGAAGATCCCGCCGTTGTTGGGCGGGGAAACCTTATTCCCGCATGGGCATAGCCGGATAACTCTGACCCCCGCTACACGGGATCTTCGACTGGCCAGAGGACCAGGTTTTGCAGATGGAATAAAAAGACTGTCTGAAATTCTTTAAAATCACTATTCCGGATGAGCACAGCGAAATCCGGAATAAAGGAGACAAACCATATGAATACCGACACAGCCCGAAAATACCACTTCGAAATCGGCGTGTACCGGCCGCCCAGCGAGGGCGGCAGTTACTCGCTGCTTCTGCGGGTGACGCGAAACTGCCCCTGGAACAAGTGCACCTTCTGCGGCATGTACAAGGAAGAAAAATTCGCCATCCGGTCCGTGGAAGAGGTCAAGGGAGACATCGATGCCGTCGCGGCCGTACGCGACGACCTCAGGGCCATATCCATGGCCCAGGGCCACGGGGGCGGCGTTACCAGGGAGGCGGTGCTCGAACTGATCAGAAACGCGCCGGACCTTAATTTCTCTCACGGTATCGGCATGGTGCTCGACTGGCTTCATTCCGGAGGGAAGACGGCCTTTCTGCAGGACGCCAACAGCCCGGTCATGAAAACCGAAAATCTGGTGGCAATCCTCAAACACCTTCGCAGCACCTTTCCGTCCCTGGAGCGGGTGACCTCCTACGCCCGGTCCAAGACGATCGCGAGAAAAAGCCCGGAAGAGTTGAAAGCGATTTGTGAAGCGGGTTTGGACCGGCTGCACGTGGGCCTTGAAACCGGCGATCCCGATCTTCTGAAGCAAATCAAGAAAGGGTCCGCTCCCGAGGATCACATCACGGGCGGCAAAAAGGCCATGGCCGCCGGGTTTCAGTTGTCGGAATACTGGATGCCGGGCCTGGGGGGCAAAAGCGATTGGAAAGCGCACGCCCAAGGGACGGCCCGTGTGTTGAACGCGATCGATCCTCACTACATCCGATCCAGGCCCTTTTTCCCGCACCCGGGCACACCGCTGTTCGATGATTATCAGAGCAAAGACAAGGAGTTGCTCTCTCCCCGCGAACAGCTGGTTGAATTGAGGCTGATGGTAGAGGAACTGGAGGTCACATCAAAGGTCTGTTTCGATCATGCGGGCAATCACTGGACCGGCAGGGACGGAAGGACCCTGTTCAGTCTCAGTTACGAGGGATACAAGTTCCCGGAAGAAAAAGAGCGGGTCCTGGGGCTTATCGATGAAGGCATCGAGGTGCAAGAAAAATCGCCCACGGGTCCGCCCGCCTGGTTGACAAGATGAAACGACTCATCACCGTCATCTTCACCGGCATGTTCTTCCTCGCGGGCTGCGCCATGGCGCCGGTGGTCGGGGGACCCGTTTCCCGCGATAAAATCACCGACGGCGTGTACGACGGCAGCTACGGATCAGGACCCAACAGGGCCGAGGTCCGGGTAACGATCCGGGACCGCGCCATAACGGATATTCAGGTCGTGGAACACTGGGCGTGGCGGGGAAAGGGAGCGGAAACGATTGTGGTGGAACGGATCATCGCCTCTCAGTCCACCGATGTGGATGCGGTGAGCGGCGCCACCAACAGCAGCCGGGTGATCATGAACGCCGTGCAGGCGGCCATTGAAAAGGCCGTAGCCAAAGAACCAGGCCCCTAGCGTCGGCATCATCGGCACTTTGCATCAACGGTGATTGCGGCAGGTTCAGAACATGAAATTAAGCGGTTCGATCCCCCGATGAACAGTACAATTTAGGTATTAAGCCGGCTCTCCCAATCGAAGTCCCGCGAGGTCACCGTGTCCTCCATCCGCCGAATCCGGCGCTCGACCGAATCGTATCGGCGTTTCAGACGCTCAAGGGCCCTGCGTCTTGAACTCACATAGCTGTCGTAAAACTCCTGTTCCTCGTCGCTGTCAATGGGCAGCACCGGCTGCGGCTTCATGAGCAGGGCCCCCAGAAAATAGAGACCGGTCACGGGCCAGAACCCGGTCACCAGCAACAGGACCACGGCAATAACCCTGGCCCAAAAAACGGAAAAATCGAAGTATTCGGCAAGCCCCCGTATCACGCCCAGTATCACGCCGTTACGGGAACGATACAACCCGCCCTGCAGAATGTCATCCAGTCGCCTCATCGTTTATGGTCCTTTCTTTCCTTTTCGATCATGATGGTTTCAAGGGCCTCCACGCGTTTTTCCATTTGTGAAAGCCCGTGGTAGATCTCCTGAATCATCTTCGTCTCTTCGGCCTCGGTGCGCTGGTCCTTTCTGGAAACGCCGCCTTTCAGGATCTTGATCGCCATTAATATGGTGCTCCCGATAATGGCCAAACCCAGTACGACACCGCCGAATATGATTGCTAGAATGAGTGCGCCGTGCATAGCTGAATGCAACCCTCCTTCCGGAACTCCTTTTGCTCCCTTTCGTCCCTGAACCGGGATCTGGTTTTTTTCATACCCCGGCCCTTATCGAAACGTCCAGGAATTTATGCCTCCGTCGTGCCTTGGTCCCGGTTGGAAAGCGCGGATTTCAGGCGATTCAATTCATTTTCGATATCGTCATCCACCATCAGGGTCTCAAACTCACCTTCCAGCGTCGGCTGCTTGCCGTAGTTGACCAGGTCGGCCTCGGCCTCCATGCGTTCGATGCGGTTTTCCAGTTCATCAAACTTGACGAGTGCATCGGAGCTGTCGATTTTCCGGATGCCTTCCTGGGCACGCCGCTTGCGCGCGGCATGGATGTGGCGCTGCACCAGGACCCGCTGCTTTTCCTTTGCGTTTGCAAGCTTGTCTTCCAGCTGTTGGATGTCGTCCCGGTACTGTTTGACCAGGGCATCCAGTTCCATCAACTCCTTATCCAGGGCGTCGCCCCGCTCGGCGAATTTCCGCTTTTCCAGTAGTGCTTCACGGGCCAGATCATCCCGGCCCTTGTTCACGGCCAAACCGGCCCTTTCCTCCCAGACCCCGGACCGGGACTGCACCTCTTCCAGATGCCGGCCCGTCTTTTTCGAACGTGCGATGACGCCGGCGCAGGAGGCCTTGATCTCCACCAGCGTGTCTTCCATTTCCCGAATCATCAGTTTGATCAGCTTTTCCGGGTCCTCAGCCTTATCCAGCATGGCGTTGATGTTGGAGTTGATAATGTCCCGAAACCGAGTGAAAATTCCCATGATGTCTCCTCCGGCATGTTTGTTTTGTCCTGCTCAGAGAGCAGAAAACGTGCCAAAACAGGCATTTCATGGCTTTACCAGTAGATCCGGCCACTTAAAACCTTGACACGCCCCGGCCGTCCATGGTATTATCAACCATTAATTTGTGTTTCATACCATTAATCTGTATTTTTAGCCTGATTTTCGGCGTTGCGACCCCAATGGAACCGGTAGACGAATCCGCTGCACCAATGATCAAGGAGGCCCTGGGAAATTCGGATGCATTTCTCGAATTCCAGGAGAGGCTGTCCCGGATCGCCCCCATCAACCGACCCGTGCTGCTGATCGGAGAGCGGGGCACGGGCAAGGAACTGGCCGCATCGCGGCTCCACTACCTGTCAAAACGATGGCAGGGCCCCATGGTGGCGCTCAACTGTTCGGCCCTCTCCCCTTCCCTGATCGAATCGGAACTGTTCGGATATGAAAAGGGCGCGTTTACCGGGGCGGAGCGCCGAAGGACGGGCCGGTTCGAGGCGGCCCACGACGGCACCCTGTTCCTGGACGAAATCGGGAATATCCCCATGGAGGTTCAGGGGAAGATCCTTCGGGCGGTGGAATACGGCACGTTTGAGCGGGTGGGAAGTTCGGCCGCCGTTGAGGTGGATGTGCGTATCATGGCGGCAACCAACGCGGACCTGGCCGCGTTGGCCCGACAGGGCCGTTTCAAACCCGACCTCCTGGACCGGCTTTCCTTCGATGTCCTGTTCCTGCCCCCGCTCGGGGAGCGAAAGGGGGATATTCAACTCCTGGCCGACCACTTTGCCGCGCGCATGGCCTTTGAAATCGGAAGAGACGAGACGCCGGAGTTCACAGAGGATGCCGCGGCCGCCCTGGAAGCCTATGCCTGGCCGGGGAACGTGCGGGAACTCAAAAACGTGGTGGAGCGGGCCGTGTATCAGTCCGATTCCCGCATCATCGACCGCATTGTCTTCGATCCGTTTCACCCGACCCGGACTCCGGGTCCGCCTCAAACGACGGAAACCCGGTTGGACGGACCGGCGAACGAATCGGACGACCGGGACCTGATGGGCATGCCGCTCAGGGACGCGGTGCTCGAACTCAAGGTCCGCCACCTGAAACGGGCCTTGAAGCAGTCCAGATACAATCAGAGAAAAGCCGCCGAACTCCTGGGACTGACCTATGACCAATTCCGGGGGATGTACCGAACCCTGATAAATCAACTGGACGAAGCAGCGGAAAGATGCCTCCTCCCGCTCATCCTTAATGACGCCTTTTGCCGGCTCGCCACAATAAAGGCGGGCCCACTATCCTGGCCCGCCTTTATTGGATATAAGTTGCCGGAACCGCTGACCTAGCTGACCCGCCTCCGTCTTATGACGCGCCACGCGGCCCCGCCAAGCACAAGCGCCAGGATGAACAAAC
>JAFDKD010000033.1 GCA_019307165.1 Deltaproteobacteria bacterium
CATAGCCAATAAACATGACCACGCCCACAGGACGTGGATTTCTACAAGGGATTAAAAACCGGCAGGCGTAAATAACCCGCCTCTGAAAAAATGTTGGTCATCAACCAAGGAGGGAAAAATGACATTCAAACGGTTTTTGCCGGCTTTTTTGATCTCGGCCGTCTTTGGTTTCACTGCGGTCGGGGCCTCCGTTGCTTCTCCTGCCGGGGATGCCGAGGCCCTGACCCATGGTGACGAGGCGGCCTCCCTTCAGCTGGTGGAGCAGGAAACCCTGCCCGATTTCATCTTCCGTCAATACAATCTGGCCGTCCTTTCCCATTACTCCTACATGATCGGGAGCCGGGGAGAGGCGATGATTATCGACCCCTCCCGCGATATTGACCGATATGTCAAAGATGCCGTGCAGCTGGGTTTCCGGATTACGCGCGTCTACCTGACCCATTCCCATGCGGATTTTGTGGCCGGGCATACGGAGCTGATGGCGGCCACCGGCGCGGAAATCATCGTAAACGAGGCGCTCGGCGCCCAATACCCGCACAATGCCCTCCCGGACGGCGGAGAGATACGGTTCGGCAACGTCCGCGCCGTGGTCGTCACCACCCCGGGACACACGCCGGACGGCAGCTGCCTCTATGTCTACCATCCGGCGAACAGCGCCGAACCCAAAATGGTGCTGACCGGGGACACCCTGTTTATCGGCGGGGTGGGAAGGCCGGATCTCCTCGAGGGCTCTTATTCGTCGGCCCAATTGGCGGCCTTGCTGTTTGAAACGTGGGAACAAAAACTGTCCGAAGTGCCGGATGAAACCAGACTCTATCCCGCCCACGGGGCGGGATCGCTCTGCGGGGCGCACCTCAGCGACGAACCGGTGTCCACCTTCGGCGAGCAGAAGCGGTCCAATCCCTACCTCCAGCACAAGGACCTTTCTTCTTTTGTTATGGCGGTCATTTCCGGCCTGGGCGACCCGCCGCAATATTTCGGGCACAACGCGGCCATGAACCGCAAGGGACCGCCGGTGGTGGACTGGTCGAGGCGGATGCCCCCCGCCCTGTCGGCGGACCAGGTGAGCCGGAAGGAAAAAACAGGCGCCTGGCTCATCGATATCCGCGATGCCATGGATTTTTCGGACGGGCATGTGCCCGGGGCCCTCAACATCGACATCCGCGGGCGTTTTGAAACCTGGATGGGAATCATGGTGCCGTGGGGAGAACCGTTTGTCCTTATCGGACCGGATAATCTGGTGTCCGAAGCCGTATTTCGACTTCACCGAATCGGCTACGACGAGCCCGCCGGATACCTGAAAGGCGGCATGGACATCTGGAAGGCGGCGGGTCGAGACCTGGAAACGGTAACGCTTGTATCCCCCGGCGAACTCCATCGGCAGATGCAGGAGGGCACGGCCCCCATTATCGTGGACGTTCGGCTGCCCAACGAGTGGATGTCGCTCCGCATCGGGGACGTGCTGAATATGCCGCTGAACAGATTGTTCCGGGAAGCGCACCGTCTGGACCCGAGCTTGCCCGTATTGATGGTATGCAACTCCGCCTACCGTTCAAGCCTGGCCGCCGGGATCGTGCAAAAACTGGGCTTCGAAGACGTGCGCAACCTGGAAGGCGGCAGTCAGGCGTGGATCGACGCGGGGCTGCCCACCTATGGGGCGGAGGCCTCAAAAAAGACGTCTCCGGGCGTGTTTGTCAATCTGCCGGAGCGCATGAGCCCACAGGATCTGGCCAGGTGGATAACGGACCTCCCGGGAAGCATCGAAGTCGTCGATATTCGACCCGCGTGGCAGTTTGCCGAATACCATATTCCGGGCGCCGTCAATGCGCCCGTTCAGGACGTGATGACCAATCCCGTCTACCTGGTGGGCAAGCGCCCGTTGGTTATCGTCTGCAGGGACGGCTCCCTGTCTGCGGCCGTCGGCGGCGCGCTGGTCCAGAAATCCCCTCGCCCGATCCGGTTTCTGATCGGCGGGGTCTCCCGATATTATGACGAAATCATGCGGCCGCACGGCATTTCACAGGACAGGATGCGTCTATCGCCCCCGCCTCGGGCGGAGGGCGCGATGCCGGCCGAGGAGGGATCTCGATCCATTGCGCCGCCTCCCTCCAAAACCCCCGAGGTGAAAAAAGCGCGAAGCGCAGGGTGTTAAATAGCGGCTAAAGCCGCTTCAACCGGGCTAAGAATCTAAACGGGACAACAATACCTTAGAGCAAGGAGATCCATACATGACCAGACCTACGCAACCCTCGGGGAACGCAGATTCGGGCAAGGAAAAAAGCGCTGCGAGCTGGTCCCCTTATGCGGCCGGATTCGGCCTGGGCGTCACACTTCTCCTGTCCTACTGGTTTTTGGGCGCCGGCCTGGGTGCCTCAGGCGCCTTCGCCCGATTGACTGCCTGGATTTGGCACGCCGTCGCCCCCGGTCATGTTGCCGCATCCGCCTACTTCGGCGAATGGTTCGGGCCTGAAGTCCCCCACGTCCTCGGCCACTATCTCGTTTTCATGGCAATGGGGATTTTCGTGGGCGGGGGAATATCGGCCCTCGGGTCCCGGCGAATCCGTCCCATGATGGAACGAGGCCCCGATATCTCGGTGATAAGCAGGCTTCTGCTGGCCCTCGGGGGCGGCGTGCTGGTGGGTTTTGCCGCCCGGCTGGCCAGGGGCTGTACTTCCGGACAGGGCCTTTCCGGCGGCGCCATGCTGCTGACGGGCAGCATGGTCTTTCTTGGATGCATGTTCATCGGGGCCTACGCCGCCGCCGTTTTCGTGAGGAGGGAATGGCTATGACCGGGACCCTTTATGCCCTGGGAACGCTCGAGACCTGCACCGGTTTCATGATGGCCGCACTTATCGGCATCCTTTTCGGGTTTTTTCTGGAACAGGCCGGGTTCGGCAGCAGCCGCAAATTGACCGGCGTGTTTTATTTCAAAGACATGGCCGTTCTGAAGGTCATGTTAACGGCCATCGTGGTGGCCCTGGTGGGCTATAACTACCTGGTCGCCCTGGGCCGGCTATCCCCCGGCCAACTCCACATGCCGGACACGTTCTGGCTCGCCCAGTCCATCGGCGGGCTGATATTCGGCATCGGCTTTGTCATGGGCGGCTGGTGCCCGGGCACCGCCCTTGTAGGCCTGGCCAGCGCCAAGCTGGACGCCCTCGTTTTTTTGATCGGCGTTATGCTGGGCGCCATCCTTTTCAACGAGTCGTTTCCGCTTATTCAGTCTGTTTACGAAGGCGCGTTTGCCGGTCGCATATTTCTTTACGACACCTTGAATGTGCCCCGCGAAGTCTTTATCTTCGCCCTCTGCCTGGCCGCCATTGCCGCCTTTGCCGGAAGCACCCGTATAGAAAACCGGACAGGCCTGCCACGCGGTGCGAAAGCCGGCAGCCTGAAAAATTCGGGTATCGCCGCACTGATTCTCCTGATAGGTGCAGGCGGCCTTTTTGTCGTTCCCCGGCAGACGCCGTCAACGGGCCCTGAAGGGGTCTCCGGGCGCAGCGGTCCGCTTTTTCGCGTCGCACAGGCGGAAGACCATATCGGCGCCCTTGAACTTTCGGAACTTATCATGAAAGGCGAAAAGGCGTTCCTGCTGGTGGACCTGAGAGACCCTGCCGAATACAATCGATTTCACCTGCGCGGGGCCGTCAGCGTGCCGATTGAAACCTTGGGAATACGGGCTGAAGCCGTGCTTTCCAAACATGGAACCATCGTACTGTATGCCGGTGAAACCGCTCGGGCAGTGCAGGTCTGGGCCCAACTCCGCCACTGGGGCTGGACCGATGTTCGCGTGTTGACCGGCGGGATGCAGGGTTTTTGGCGGGAATGCCTGACGCCCCCATCGCTCGCCGACGTTACGGACGAGGCGGCGGCAATGGCTCGATCCGCCGCATATCAGGAGAGGAGAGATTATTTTCTGGGGAAAGGGGACGTCTCGGAAGAGTAAAGGATCCTCTTGTGTAACTGGAGTGACTAAAGTTATGGAATTAATAGGGGGTGCTGCATGATGAACTGTCTTCTTTTATGGATCAGGAACCCCTTGTGGGGTCTTTTCCTGTGCCTTTTCGGGCTTCAACTGGCCGGCGTCGCCGGGGAATGCGGCTCTCGGGCATGGGCCGGCGCCGTGGTGAAAATCGGCGTTCTGGAAGAACCCAGAACCTTGAATATCTGGCTGGCAAGCGACGCTTGGTCTACGAAGGTCCTGAACCGGGTCTACCACTCCCTGTACATACGGCACCCCGAAACCCTGAAATTGATCCCATGGCTCGCTGAAAGTCCCCCGGCATTCGATGAGGCGAAGCTCGCCTATACGATCAGGCTCAGGGATGCGACATGGTCGGACGGTTCCCCGCTGACGGCGGAGGACGTGGCCTTCACCGGAAACGTCATCAAGGAATTCAAGGTGCCCCGGTTTTATTCGAACTGGCGGTTCATAAAGCATATCGAGATTCTCGACAGGCACACGGTGAGAATCGTCCTGGAAGAACCCAAAGCTATCTTTCTGTCGCGCACCCTTACCACGCCCATCGTTCAGAAAAAGGAGTGGGAACCCGTCGTAAAAGAAGCGAGGCGCGCGGAAAACCCCCTGGGGCGCCTGCTCAATCGGGAAGTCCTGTACCCGGTGGGCACGGGGCCTTTTACCATAGAGCAAAGAAAACAGGGGGCCTTTTTGTTTCTCCGGAAAAACGAGCATTTCTTCGGCAAGGGAAAGGAGATCGCCGGATACCGACTGGGCCCCCACATCGACGGCATCATATTGAAAATTTTCGGCACGCCTGACGCCGCCGTCATGGCCATTCGGAAAGGCGCCATCGACATGTTCTGGTGGGGCATTCAGCCGGGCTATCTGGAAGAACTGCAGACGGATCGAAATATCCGCATTTTTTCCAGCGAGAAAAGCGGCCTTTACTACCTGGGCTTCAATTTGCGGGAGAAACCGTTTGACGATCTCGCCTTCAGACGGGCGGTCGCATTTCTGGTGGACAGGGAATTCATTATCAAGCGCATTCTTCAGGGATACGCCGAACACATGGATTCCATCGTGCCGCCGGGAAATGCCTTTTGGCATGCTCCGGACATGCCTTCATACGGTTCGGGGCTGACCCGGGACCAGCGCATACGCGAGGCCGCCGCCATTTTGGAAAGTGCGGGATACGCATGGGAGGAACCGCCGGTGGATGAAAAGGGAGAGGTGGGCAAGTGCAGCCGCCTCATCACGCCCGACGGTCGACCGATGAAGAAGCTCACCATTTTCACGCCCCCGGCGGATTATGACCCCCTTCGCGCCATGACCGGCATCATGATTCAGGAGTGGCTCAAAATGGTGGGCATACCCGCGTCGGCCAGGGCCATGGCTTTCAGTTCGCTTACCCATTACGTCAAGGCCCGCCGTCAGTTCGATATGTTTGTTCTGGGGTACGGGAACCTGTCTCTGGATCCGGACTATCTCAGGAATTTTTTTCACTCGGCAAACGACAAGCCCAGGGGCTGGAATACCAGCGGATACCACAATCCCGAATTCGACCGGTTGGCCGATGCATCTTCGCGGGCCATGGACATGGACAGGCGCAGGGAATTGATATTCGAGATGCAGCGGATCATCATGGGGGAAGTGCCCTTTTTTCCCTTGTACAATCCCAAGCTCATCGAGGCTGTTCGAGAGGACACGTTTACCGGTTGGGTGCAGATGCTTGGCGGGATCGGCAACACATGGTCCCTGTGTCGATTGAAACCTAAGTAGTGTCCATCCCATTGTTTATGGGGCTGCTCTAAGTAAGGGAATTAATATTACAGATGGGGGCGTAAGAGCGATTTTAACCAAGATATTAAAATTCCGGAAGACGTTGCTTACAGCTATGAGCCCTGAGCTGTGAGCTGTGAACTGCAAATTGCCGTCCGCGGATCATTTATGAACCCAAAAAATGCCTCCCGGAGCGTGCATGGAATGAGAGGAGCACATCATGTTGAATTTCAAGAACATAATGCCCGAACTGGAGGCCATGGGTTTCAGGAACCTGGCCAATGTCTACTGGAACGCCCATACGCCGCAACTCTACGAGCAGATCGTTCGCAGGCGGGAGGGAAGCATTGCCCACCTGGGTCCCGTGGTTGTGAGGACCGGTCACCATGTGGGACGTTCGCCCAATGACCGGTTTATCGTTCGGGAGCCCACCAGCGCCGACAAGATCTGGTGGAGCGGAGGGATCGAGGGAATTGAAGAGGCGCAGTTCACCAATCTTTACTACCGTCTGCTGGCCTATTTCCAGAACAAGGACATGTTTGTCCAGGACTGCTACGCGGGGGCCGAGCCGGACCGCCGCATCCCCATACGGGTGGTCACGGAAACGGCTTGGCACAACTTGTTTGCCCGCAACATGTTCATCCAGGTGAGGGATCAAAAAGAGGCGGAATCCCACAGCCCGGAGTTCACCGTCATCAATGTGCCCCGATTCCATGCCATTCAGGAACTGGACGGCATCAACTCGGAGGCCTTCATCCTGATTCACCTGGGGAAAAAACTGGTTCTGATCGGAGGGACAAGCTATGCCGGTGAAATAAAAAAATCGGTTTTCACCATGCTCAATTATTTCTATCCCCAGGAATCGGTGCTTTCCATGCACTGCTCCGCCAATATGGGCAAAAAGGGCGATACCGCGCTTTTTTTCGGGCTCTCGGGCACCGGCAAGACCACCCTTTCAGCTGACCCCGACCGCCTGTTGATCGGCGATGACGAACATGGATGGGGCCGCCGGGGCATCTTTAATTTTGAAGGCGGATGTTATGCCAAGGTGATCCGGCTGTCCCGGGAGGCGGAGCCCGAAATTTACGAGTGCACCCGCCGGTTCGGCACGATCCTCGAAAACGTTGCCATGGACGCCAATTCGAGGCGTCTGGACCTGGATGACGACGCCCTGACGGAGAACACGCGCGCGGCCTATCCCATCTCGCATATCCCGGGCGCCGCGCGTGACGGCGTCGGCGGGCATCCCGGCCATATCGTCATGCTCACCTGCGACGCCTTCGGCGTCATGCCGCCCGTGGCCAAGCTCACGGAGGAGCAGGCGGTTTATCATTTCCTGAGCGGATACACGGCCAAGGTGGCGGGAACTGAGATAGGGATCAAGGAACCTCAAGCGACCTTCAGCGCTTGCTTCGGCGCGCCATTCATGGCCCTTCCCCCGGTGGTCTACGCCGGTCTGCTCATGGATAAGATCAGAGAACACAAGGTGGGATGCTGGCTGGTCAACACGGGCTGGGTGGGCAAGCCCTACGGGGAGGGCGAACGCATCAAGATTGCCTATTCGAGGGCTATTGTCAGGGGCATCGTGACCGGCGCTTTGGACAATGCCGAGTTCGAGCCGGACCCCCGGTTCGGCTTCCTGGTGCCCAAGACCTGCGAAGGGGTTCCTTCCGAGATCCTGCATCCGAGGTCCGGGCCGGCGGATCAGGGAGATTATGAAAACCGGGCGAGAAAACTGGCGGAGGATTTCAAGGCAAATTTCAAAAAGTTCGAAGCCGATGTGCCCCAGGGCGTCCTGGACGTCATGCCCTGAAAGAAATTGAAAATTGAAGATTGAAAATTGGTTGTGGCGCTGCGTAGCAGCGCATCCATAAATCTTCAATAACTCAATGTTCAATATTCAATCTGTAGGGGGCGGCCAAAGATTCGGGTCCTATGGACCCGCGGGTCCTATGGACCCGGATCTTTACTCTCGATGCACCACGGTATATTGCACCGTGATCTCGTCTTCGGCATCCGGGGCGATCTTGAGGGAGGCCGGATTGAGCGCCGGCCTCACCGTAACGCTGCCCGATTCCCTGATTTTATCGAGGGAGATTTTTTCCGTGTAAATCGTGGGCATGGTCCCGAGAACCGAGCTTTCTCCGACGATATCCAGCCTGGCGGGCGTGACGCGGACCTTCGTAAGGATGAGGTTCGCGGGCAGTTTCCCGGCCCAGTCGGCCTGAACGGGTATCGTTTTTTGGACGGGAACATCCAGTGTCACATCGATCACCGACGGTTTCACATCCTTTAAGACGACACCGGGCGGGAGAATGACGTTTTCCGGTGTCAGCGTGAACGTGTTCTTGCCCACGATGGCCTCCGCCAGATCCAGCCTTACGCCCACCTGATCCGCTTTGAGCGATTTCAGGAGCGCCCCCGATCCGCCCAGGTTCAGTTTCACCGCATTGACGGATGCATTCAGAATTTTCATGGAGGCCTTCCGGTTCATGTATTCCACCGGGACTTCCAGTGTCACCAGGGTATCCAGGCCTTTGGTGAAACTGAACCATATGGCCCCCACAAAAACGAACGAGGCCAGCGCCGCGGCCGCAAACTCGAGTCTCAATCTCCCTTTACGCCCGACGGTGCCGGGGGCTTCTCCGATATGTTTGTTCAGTCTTCCGGCAAGCTCCCCCCGTCCTCTGATCGCCCTGATGCGGGAACCTTCGGCAGCAGAGACCACCCCTCGTTCTTCGGATATGACGATCACAAGGGCGTCCGTGGCCTCCGACAGTCCCAACGCAGCCCTGTGGCGGGTACCATACATCGTGGGCAAATCGGACCGCCGCGAAAGCGGCAGCAGGACGCCGACCTCGGCGATTCGTCTCCCTTCTATGACGGCCGCGCCGTCATGAACCGGGTTGTCGCGCCAGAAAACCGTTCGAATCATTTCCTTGGAAATGAGGCCGCCCCATTTCACCCCGCCGTGTACAATGTCTTTCAGGTCTTCCCTGCCGGGAAAAACGAGCAGCGCGCCGATTCGGGCTTGCGCCAGATCGAAAACGCTGTCCACGATCGTCTCGACCGGTGTGTCCGCCCATTTGGGAAACCCCCAAAGTATCGTGCGCCAGTTCTTGGTCTGAAGTACGGAACGGATTTCATTTCTGAAGACCACAATAATGATCAAGGCGGCAAGGGCCGTGACGCCCTGCATGACCCAGCTGGTGACGACAAGGCCCACGGAGACGGCCAATCTCTGGAAAAACCAGAGAAAAACAATCCCGATGAGAATTCTTAAAACATTGGTCCCCCTGAACAGGACATAGAGACGAAAGATGATGTAGCTGTTCAGGGCGATGTCGAAGACATCCTGCCACCTCAGGGCTGATATGAATAAGGCAAGTCCTTCCATTTGGAATTTCCGATCAATCGGTAATGCTGAACCTCAGGGTTCGGTAAACCTTCCCCCGGTCATCGACAATTTCGACGCGCCAGGGACCTTTGTCCGCTTCCCGCAGTTGGATCCTGCTTATGGAGGACCAGCGGGGAGGAGAGAGTTTCAGCTTCTTTTTCGATGTGAGGGTGTCTTTACGATACCACTCATGAAAAATAGCTGTTTTTTTCGGGACCGGATCGAAGGTTGTGTAGCAGATGACTTCTCCCAGGGTCATGGAGAAAACAACGGCCCGGTTGACCGGTCGGCGGTTATCGACGCCTTCGCAAATGGCGGCATCGACGAGGGTCGGTCGCCCCGGTTTCTTCGGGGGCGAAGGGGCTTTGCCTTCCCCGGCGAACAAGGCCGAAGGCAAAAGCAGATGAGATATAAGTAATAAGAAAAGAGTCAGTCGACAGGTTTTTGTCATCGTAGGTGCCTTGATTTGAACCTGGTAATTCCATCCGCAAAACCCGGTCTGCAGGACCGGGTTTTGCGGATGGAATTAAATGTAAACATTGGAGAGTGTTCAGTCCAGGCAGGTTCGTTTTTTCGTTCGATCTCCTGCTAATAGCAGATCCACAAGCCGGCTTTTTCCAACTCCTTGAACAAGGTGGTGCTCACCGATCCCATGAAAAGTCCCTCCCCTTTACCCGTGCGTCCGGTGGCCACGACCCCGAAACAGCCCGCTTCCGCCTCCTTCAGGATGGCCTTGGCAATATTTCCCGCCTCGACGACTTTGGTCTTAATCCTGTCTCCGGAAAACCCGTTGGCCTCCATCTGTTTCCGGCAGGTGTCGAAATAGGACGCTATGTCGTCCTCTTCCCGTGCCCCTTTTTTGGCCACGGTCATCAGGGTGACCTTCTGGTCGTCCTGGTCGGCAAGCATGAAGCCTACGTGGTCGGCCACACGGACCGAGGCCTCGGAACCGTCAACGCAGACGAGCGCGTGTCTCCGGTCCAGGTCCGGCTTGCGGCACACCCAGATGGGAAACCCGACCTTCTTGCTCAGAAGTTCTTTGGTCACGCTCTCGTCAAAGGCCTGCTCAAGCCAGGAGAGTCCCCTCCGTCCCAGGACCACGGCGTCGTACAGGCCGTCCTCGCCCTCCTGGACGATGTCCATGACCTTGGAAAACCTGCGAACTTGAAGCTTGGTCTTGATGCTTTCTTCGGCGAACCCCCTTTGGAGCAATAGCCTTTTTGCCCCTTCCAGGGCCTTTCGGCCCTTGAGTTCATTCTCCCTCAGCTGTGCTTCGCGTTGGGTGTCGCCGTCCAGCGTGCGCTCTCCCGCCCAGACCGCCGGGGGCCTGGGCGCGGCGTAGTACAGGGTGATTTTCAGGTTTTTCCTGTTGGTAAAAAAATGCGCCACAAACCTGTCCGCATACAGGTGTTTCCGCTGTTCGCTCACCGTTACCAGAAGATGCTTTTCCATTGCCGGCCCTCTCTTTCATGCCTTGAGTGCGTTTCTTGACCCACGATACTAACTTGAGTCAAAAAAAAAGACAATCTTAATAGGGGGCCGACCGACCTATAGCCATCTGTTTTTTATTGACAAAATACGTAAAAAGCGTGCTATTGCATGGATAATGCTGCTCGGCGTCGGTGAAGCTCATGATGGAAAAGACAATTGAAAACAACGCATCGGAACGCCCGTGGGGGCTCCTTTCCTGCATCGATCTCCACGAGTGCGACGGCACGATTATCCGTGATGCGGAAAAGATCCGCCAATTTGTTGCCGAACTTTGCGATCTTATAAAGATGCGGCGGTTTGGAAAGACACAGATTATCCATTTTGGAAAGGATGAACGGGTGGCGGGGTATTCCATGACCCAGTTGATCGAAACGTCACTTATCTCCGGACACTTTGCCAACCTCACCAACGCCGCCTACCTGGATATTTTCAGCTGTAAACCCTATGATCCCCAGGCGGCGGCCGATTTTGCAAAACGCTTTTTCAAAGCAGTCGGCATGAACCTCCAGGTGGTGAAACGAAGGTGAAATTCAAACGTTATGGCAGATCGATTCCCATGCATCCCCGTTCGCTTCTTCACTAACGACTCAGTCTTGGTTCCGTGTCGCCTCTTTTCTCGAAGCTCCTTTGTATGGGCAACGCTATAAAAACAACGCTGCTGCTGGGTATCATGACCGTCCTGATCGTGTGGATCGGGCACCTGTTCGGCGGCAGGCAGGGCACGGTACCGGCCTTCATTCTGGCCGCGGCCATGAATTTTTTCAGCTACTGGTATTCCGATAAGATCGTACTTCGCATGTTTATCGTCAATCCCCTGTCGGGCGGCAGCCTCATGAACCTCTTTTCCACCCACCCGCCACTGGAAGAACGCATTGCGAGGTTGAGAGGAGGGCAGCCGTCCGCACCGGCGGACATGGATGACTCTGGTGACAGGGGGAGACGGGAGGCGGAGAAGGCGTGGAATAGATTGTCTCATTGAAACAGGGCACAACCTGTTTAATTCTCCGGTCCCGATTGGACGAGTCGGCGTATTTTTTCTCAAATGAACATAATCTGATTTTCAAATATTTCGCCAGATCCCTCCCTTTTTTGAATTGGTCGATTATATTGCCCAAAAAATTTACCAAAATCGAGTGGATTGAGTGAAGCGATTGAAAGCAGGCCGGAGATTGAAACGATTGGTTCCCAACGACCTGATGGGGGCGATTGATTATTTCATATTCCCGAGCTTAAAGCACGGTTTTGGGGGACCATTCAACGGCCAGAAATTCAGGCAGGGCATGTTTCTGGAACTTGTTCAAGAAATAAGACCATCATATGTGGTCGAGACAGGAACATACAGAGGTACGACCACGGCGGCCATGGCGAAATGGACCGCCAGGCCTGTTTTTACAATAGAATTGGATGGTCGGTTGTATCGATACTCATGGTTGCGTTTAAAAAATTGCCTGAACGTGAGAACATACAAAGGCGACAGTCGAAAGATACTTGTCCGGCTGATTGAAGAAAATACGCTTCCAGACGGTATCGGCCTTTATTATCTGGACGCCCACTGGGAAGAAGACCTTCCAATCAGGAAGGAACTTGACCTCGTCTTTACAGGCC
>JAFDKD010000366.1 GCA_019307165.1 Deltaproteobacteria bacterium
GGTGAATATTGCTTTGACAACCGCCTATGCTTGTGCGCCGGTCTCTGGCGTACTCAGCGAAGCGGTGTTCGTTGTCGTTGTCGTAATCGTAATCGTGTTGGTGGTCGTCATCGTTGTCGTAATCGCCGTAAGGCGCCCAACTCTCTCTGACGGCGTATTCGAGTGAAACCCGATAGACGTCAAGCTGCTCATGACCGAACTGCATGATCTTCTCGATTACGACAACGACCACGACAACGACCACGAATGTTGCCGGTTTCAATTAATAGGCTTTTCCATACCCTGTTACCCACTGAAAACCCGGAACCCCCTTTGACAAAGGGGGTGGTGAACAAACCGAACGCCGGCGAGGGCAAGAACCCGCCTTACGCCGTTGGGCATCGGCCGCAGTTTCATTTGAGAAAGCATGTATGCCGTCATCGTATCTGATATATTTGTCAGTTTACAATAAAACTAAAAAATATGATAGTTTTTTCTTTCACATATCACAGTTCAAGTATTGGTTTTTTTCTAACCTAATGTAATTACGGCCATAATTTTCTGGCATGGTTTTGGCAGCCTATGTTTGAAGCTTCGCGTATTTTAGAATTTAAATTGGTTAGAAAAACGATATCGGATTTTTCATTACATCCGTGCAATCCGCCTGCCGGGCCATAGCCTCGGCGACGGCCGGTGTAATCCGCGGTAAAATTGTATTAAGGGAGCATATTCGTTATGGGTAATATCCTCGATCTCTCCGAGGCCCTGTGGAAGGGCGAAACCGACACATACGCCCACCACTGCTTTGGCCCGCCCTACGGCTTGGAGCGGGTGGCCGATGGCACCTGGTTCTACAAAGGATTTGCCAATACGATCCTGAGAGAGACCGTGGGTGGTCTGGTGATCGTGGATCCGGGCGCGTTTTTCGACTGCCAGATCAAATTCGACAAAATCCGGAAGCACACCTCGGATCGGCTCAACACCGCCATATTCACCCACGGTCACACGGATCATGTTTTTGGAGTGGATCTCTATGCCGATGAAGCCCGCTTAAGGGACTGGCCCATGCCGCGTGTCATTGCACACGAGGCCATGCCGGCCCGTTTCCTGAGATACCGGGAATCCCATGGTTGGAACGAGATCATCAACGGCCGGCAGTTTATGGGGGGATCGGGCCGACCGGAGTGGCCGGTGTCATTTTATGATCCCGACATCACGTACAGGAAAAAGCTGGATGTGGACGTGGGCGGCGTCAAGGTCCTGTTGCGTCATGCCAGGGGCGAGACCGACGACCATACCTGGGTCTTTTTTCCCGACACTCGCGTACTGTGCACGGGCGACCTGTTCATCTATGCCGTACCCAACGCGGGAAACCCGCAGAAGGTGCAGCGCTATTGCATGGAATGGGCGATTGCATTGCGGGAAATGGCGGCACTGGGCCCGGAGGTCCTGGCGCCCGGGCACGGCTTTCTTATCCTGGGGGCGGATCGTGTGGCCCGCGCCCTGACGGAGACGGCCGACCTGCTCGAGTCCCTGCACGAACAGACCATCGCGGCCATGAACCGGGGAGCTTCCCTGGACGAGGTGATCCACAGCGTCAAGGCGCCGGATGCCCTGCTCAAGCGCCCGTACCTCAAGCCCATCTATGACGAGCCGGAATTCATTGTCAGGAATATCTGGAGATTGTACGGTGGATGGTACGACGGGTCTCCCTCACACTTGAAACCGGCACCTGAAAAAGACCAGGCAATAGAAGTGGCGCGACTGGCCGGCGGTGCGGAAACGCTTGCCCGAAGGGCGGAGGAACTGCTGGAAGCCGGGGATTTCAGGCTCGCCTGTCATCTGGCGGACTGGGCCCATCTCGCCGCGCCGGACAATCCGGAGGTACGGAAAACCGCAGGGCGCATTTATGGCAAACGAGCGGAAGCGGAAACTTCCACCATGGCTATGGGTATTTATTTGTGGGCCGCCGGCACCATGGGCGAGCTGCGGGCTGAGGGCGTAAAGGATGGACCGGTTATCCGTCTTCAGTCCGGACGGGAAAAAATGGTATAAGGAACATCAGTTATTCCATTTGTAAAACTCCCGTGCAGCGGGGCTCAGAGGTTTCAGGCTATGCCGATGCGGAAATCAGGTTTCAGGTGTCAGTGTTCAGGTGTCAGTACTAATAATAGACCTCGCTGCCAATGTAAGTAGCTGCTGGGATTACCCTCATTTGATTCCCAGGCGTCTGTTTAAAACAAATCTTTTCCTGACACCTGACACCTAATGGGTACAGCACTTGCAAAACACGATGATTGCTGTACCCCCTATGGGTGCGGCCCCAAAGCCGGGCCTGCCGCGGCGTAGCTGTTCTTTAGCGAAGCCGGGTTCTTTGGACCCGAGTTCTTTCCCAAAACAGGAGGTGGCATGATGGCAAAGAATTTTTCGGCATGGCCCGAAGAATGGCCAAGACGTCTCAACTACCCTGACATGCCGATCCATGGATTTCTCTATCAGACGGCGGCACGGGTTCCGAACCGGATCGCACTCATCTTCGGGGGGATGGAACTCACCTTTTCAGAGTTAAACGAACTGGCGGAACGTTTCGCCGCCGCGCTGGACGACATGGACGTCGCAAAAGGCGACCGGGTGGCCATCCACCTGCCCAATATGCCGCAGTTCGCCGTCGCCTACTACGGGATTCTGCGCATCGGCGCCGTGTTCACGCCTCTCAGTCCTCTTCTCTCGCCAAGGGAAGTGCAGCACCAGTTGGCGGATTCGGGCGCCGAGACGCTGATCTCCCTGGATCTTCTGTACCCCGGAATTCAGGGCGTATTGGCCGAGACGGCGGTCAAGCGCAGCATCACCACGAGCATCGCGGACTGCTATAACGCAGTCATTGCCCCTTTGAAGCCCCTGGAAAAGATGGCCGTCCCCGATACGCTGGACATGGCCGTGCTCCTGAAGCAATACACGCCCCTTGAAAAAGAAATCTCCATAGACGTGGGGAAGGACCTCGCTCACCTGGCCTACACGGGCGGCACCACCGGCGTTTCCAAGGGCGTCATGCTCACCCATGCCAATGTGGTTGCCAATGTTATCCAGTACGGAAACTGGGCGACCGGCGCCCAGACCGAGATGGACGATGGCGTGCTGAAGGCGGTCTACCCACCGGGCGTGGACCCCGCAACGGACAGGCTTGTGGTCCGGGATCAGTCCACGGCCCTGGTGGTGGTCCCCTGGTTTCACGCCATGGGCACGGTGGGGTATCTCAACAATCCCGTTTATGGAGGGGCGACCATGGTCGTCTTTCCCCGGTTCGACCCCCAGGAGTACCTGGACGCCATCGGCAAATACCGGCCGACCGCGCTCGGAGGCGCCCCCCAGCTCTATATACCGCTTATCAACCACCCGGATTTCGCTTCAACGGATCTTTCCTGCGTCAGGATCGCGGCTTCGGGGGCTGCCCCTCTGCCCGGGGCGGTCATGGACACCTTGCTTGAGGCGTTTTCCGAAGGCCTGGTCCAGGAGGGATACGGGCTGACCGAGTGTTCCATGGGCGCCACGGCCAATCCGCCTTTTCGCGAGGCCCTGCGCCCCGGGTCCGTGGGCCTGCCCATCACCGACACCGAAATGAAGGTGATTGATGCCTCAACCGGGGAAGATCTTCCGCCGGGTTCGGAAGGCGAGATCTGCATCAAAGGGCCCCAGGTGATGCAGGGGTACTGGAATCGGTCGGAGGCAACGGCCGAAGTGCTCAAGGACGGGTGGCTTCTGACCGGGGACATCGGTCGGGAGGACGAGGATGGGTATTTCCATATCACCGATCGGAAGAAGGACCTGATCCTTTACAAGGGATACAATGTCTACCCGCGGGAACTGGAAGAGGTCATCTTTCAGCATGCAGCGGTCCAACAGTGCGCCGTGGTGGGCAAGCCTGACCCGGATACGGGAGAAAAACCCGTGGTTTTCGTTCAGTTGAAGGAAGGGGCCGAGGCAACCGCCGACGAGATTCTGGAGCACACCAACTCGCAGATCGCCCACTATAAAAAGGTCCGGGAAGTGATCTTCATGGACGCCATTCCGGTGAGCGGCGCGGGCAAGGTGCTGAAGAAAGAACTGAGGAAGCAATTTAGGTAGAAGGCAGACCCGACTTCGCTAAAGAACAGCTACGCCGCGGCAAGAGGTAGAAGGTGGAAGGGGATTTCGGAGTGCGGAAAGGGGAATTGGGAAAAGAGAATATCGAATAATGAATATGGAACAATGAATGTAGAAGGAATGAAGAAACTTAAAGTTTTGAATTTAGCATTTGAAAAAATTGACAACTCAAATTCATTCAACATTGTTTTTTCTGACACCTCATATGTAACTTCGTGTTACGTTAACAATCCGTTCATGCTCGTGCCCAGCGAAGCGGTGCTCGTCATCGCGGGGTTGTAGGGCGGTATTTTACATGCCGCCGAAGA
>JAFDKD010000367.1 GCA_019307165.1 Deltaproteobacteria bacterium
GATTTGAGATCCATCGTCAGCATGGGCGCCGCAACCGCCCTTCTGGTTTTCATCCCCGGCCTCATATCCTATCAGATATTTGATAATTTCAGGGAGGAGGGAGAAACCGTTGCGGTGGCCTTGATTCAACCCAATCTGGACCCATACACGGAAAAATTCGTGCCGCAAAGGCACGCCCGACACGTGGAAGCATTTTTCAGGACGGCGGATGCCATCTGCGACGAGGAGACCGACTACCTGCTCGGCCCCGAGACCCTTATCGTACAGCAGATTGACGAGAAAAATCCCGGTGCATCGCCTTACTATCGTCAATTGTTGGATTTTCAGGCAAAATATAAGAAGCTCAATTGCCTGGTGGGAGTCCACAGCTATCGGAAAGTCGGGAAGGATATCCCCCCGGGGAGCCGCTTCAACCAGGAAGAAGGTTTTTTCTACGAAGCATTCAATACAGCGCTTTTTCTTCCACCCGGGTCCGCGCCCCAATTCTACCACAAGGCCAAGCTGGTTCCGCTGTTCGAGCGCATGCCATTTGTACAGTATCTGGGTTTCCTTGGAAAATACTCCCTGGAACTGGGCGGATATAACGGCACATACAGCCTCAGCCGGGACAGACCTGCATTTGTATCGGCCGATGCTTCCGAAGGCATTTTGCCCATCGTGTGTTTCGAATCGGCGTTCGGTCCCTATTGCGCCCGGAGACTGCCGGAAACAAAGGGATTTATCTGCATGATCACCAACGACGGATGGTGGAAAAATACGCCCGGCTATCTCCATCACTTCAATTTCAGCCCCGTTCGCGCCATCGAGTGCCGCCGGGACCTGGTACGGGTGGCCAATACCGGGATCTCGGCCCTTATCGACGCAAGGGGGATGGTGATTTCCCGCACGCCCTGGTGGGAAAAAACCACGCTTAAAGGCCGAATTCATCTTCGGCAGGGCCGGACCTTCTTTGTCCGGCACGGGGATTTTTTGGGGCGTATCTCCATGTTTTTCGGGATATTTCTCATTGCATGGGCGGCAATGCGGAATTACGTTTGGAAAAAGCGCGAGTGAGGGTTCAGAGGTTCAAGGTTCAAGGTTCAGGGGTTAAGCCATTCTTGTCGGATCATTGCTGGAATCGCTGTAATGATTCAACAGCGTTTCATTGGCGAGAGTAATAATTTTTCGGGAGCGTTTTGAGCAACATCCTGTTATTATCAGGGCATCCACGACTTTTGCAACGTTAGGATTACATCATGAATCCCGACAAGACCGTTCATGACACAGCAGTCGCCAGGGTCGTCATGCGTTGGCTGGCACTGGCCCTTTTTCGATTCACGGGGTGGAAATCAGCAGGGAAAAAACCGTGTATTCCCAAATACGTCATCATAGCGGCCCCGCACACCTCCAACTGGGATTTTTTTTACGCCCTCTGCCTGGCGTTCATGCTTGAAGTAAGGCCCTTCATCATGATGAAGGGCGCCTGGTTCCGTTGGCCCATGGGGCCTTTTCTCAGATGGATGGGCGCCATCCCCGTGGATCGCTCCAAATCGACCGATATGGTGGCACGGTCCATAGAGGCCTTTCGCGCACGTCCACGAATGGTCCTGATGGTCCCTCCGTCAGGAACGCGAAAAAAGGTCATGTACTGGAAAACCGGTTTTTACCATATCGCCAGGGGGGCGAATGTCCCCATCGTGCTGGGGTATCTCGATTACCGACGCAAGGTCGGCGGTATCGGTCCGGTCCTTCACCCGACGGGAAATATGGAAGCGGATATGAAAATCGTTCGAGACTTTTACGCTGATATTGAGGGCAAATATCCCAAAAAAGCGCTCAGCGCTCCCGTGCCGGTGGAGTGAAAAGCAAGACATGGACATTCCCCCCTAATTCCGCTATCCTGTGAACGTCATTCAATTCGTTGACTAGCCACCCAACACCGCAACCTTAACCTTCTGAGAGGAAGCCATGGTTTCACGTCTCCGGAAGGTAGAGATAACCGGAAGCCTCCGAGGGAGAACCATACCCTCTTGGAGGCTTTTTTTTTATTTGCGGAGGTGATCCCATGGCCCCTGAGGACTTTAAACGCAAGCTCACGGCTGTTTTCAGTGCCGACGCGGCAGGATACAGCCGCCTCATGGGAGAGGATGAGGCCGAGACTGTCAGGACGCTGACTGCGTATCGTGAGATCATGGCCTCGCTGATCAAACAGCACCGGGGCCGTGTGGTGGACTCTCCCGGAGACAATTTGCTGGCCGAATTTGCCAGTGTGGTGGATGCAGTCCAGTGCGCGGTGGCCGTTCAAAATGAGTTTCAGGCCCGGAACGCTGAACTTCCTGAGAACCGCAGGATGGTTTTCCGCATCGGCATCAATCTTGGGGATGTGATTGAGGAAGAAGGCCGTATCTACGGTGACGGAGTGAACATTGCGGCCCGGTTGGAGGCCTTGGCGGAGCCTGGAGGCATATGCGTCTCAAAGACGGCTTTCGATCACATTGAGACCAAGCTGCCCCTTGGCTATGAGTATCTGGGAGAACAAGAGGTCAAGAACATCGCCAAACCGGTAGGGGCCTATCGTGTACAGATGGAGCCCAGGGTCACGGTCGCCGGGGCAAAGGAAGAGAAGCCTTCCATGCCCTTGTGGCGGCGCAAGGGCGTTCTTGCCGGAGTTGTTGCGGTCATTGTCGTTGCCATTGGCCTGGTGGGGGTCTGGAAGTTGTATCTAGGCCCCTCCCTGCCTTCAATTGAACCCGCATCTGTGGAAAAAATGGCGTTTCCCCTGCCGGAGAAACCCTCCATCGCCGTTCTCCCATTTGTCAACATGAGCGGTGATCCGGAGCAGGAATACTTCAGCGATGGGTTAACCGAGGAAATCATTACGACCCTTTCCAAGGCACCCCATATGTTCGTCATCGCACGCAACTCGACATTCACCTACAAGGGCAAGACCGTAAAGATCCAGCAGGTTGCAGAGGAACTGGGCGTCCGTTATGTGCTTGAGGGAAGTGTAAGGAAGTCTGAAGACCGCGTTCGGGTCACTGCTCAACTCATTGATGCCATCACGGGTAGACACCTCTGGGCCGAGCGATACGACAGGGACCTAAAAAACCTGTTCGCTTTGCAGGACGAAATCACATTGAAAATACTGAAAGCCCTGCAAGTGAAGTTGTCCGACACTCCGTTTGCCGGCTTGACCGAAAAGGGCACGACCAATCTGGATGCTTATCTAAAGCTCCTGAAAGCACGCGAGTACGGTCACCGCGGGACCAAAGAAGGCAATGCCATGAAGCGGAAGTTATCCAAGGAAGTCATTGCCCTGGACCCTGATTATCCGGTAGCCTACCTGATGCTTAGCGCAACCCATTTGATGGATCTTATATATGGAACGAGTGAGTCGCCCGGGCAATCTTTGAGGACGGCCGAGGAGCTGGTTAAAAAAGCCCTGTTTCTAAACGACAATTCAGCTTCGGGACATGCTTTTCTGGGCCGCATCTATTTGACCAAAAGGCAATACGAAAAGGCTATTGCCGAAGGAGAGCGCGCTCTCGCCCTTGACCCCAATTCGGATTTCGTCCAAGCCGCGCTAGCCTATACCTTAAGAAACGCGGGAAGATACGATGAGGCGATTGCATTGCTCAGGAAAGCGATACGCCTCAATCCTATCCCCCCTTCCTGGTATTTGGGGTCTTTAGGCTATGCTTATTTTGTTTTGGGGCGGTATGAAGAGGCCTTGGCGGAATTTAAAAAAATTCTTCAGCGCACCCCTAATGGTCTAATAGCTCACGTGGTATTAGCTGCCGTTTACAGTGAAATGGACCGCGAAAAGGATGCCCGGACCCAAGCTGAAGAGATCCTGCGTATAGATCCCAAGTTCACGCTTGAGTCCCATTCAAAAGCACTATTGATCAAGAATCAGGATGAAAAAGAGCGCTATATCGCCGCTCTGCGCAGGGCGGGGATACCTGAACACCCACCTCTTCCCCTTCCCGACAAACCCTCCATTGCCGTGCTGCCATTTGTCAACATGAGCGGCGATCCTGAGCAGGAGTATTTCAGCGATGGGATCACGGAGGAAATTATCACGGCCCTTTCCAAGACGCCAAAGCTGTTTGTGATTGCTCGCAACTCCACGTTCACCTACAAGGGTAAACCCGTAAAGGTGCAACAGGTAGGCCGAGAACTTGGTGTGAAGTATGTTCTTGAAGGGAGTGTCCGAAAGGCTGGTAACAAGGTGAGAGTCACGGCACAGCTTGTAGATGCTCAAACAGGCCATCATCTTTGGGCAGAGCGGTATGACCGGAATCTCAAGGACATATTTGCCGTTCAAGACGAGATCACGAAAAAAATCATCACGGCCTTGCAGGTAAAGCTGACGGAGGGGGAGGAAGTCCGAGTCGCTGCAAAAGGCACAAACAATCTTGAGGCCTATCTAAAGTACTTGCAAGCG
>JAFDKD010000368.1 GCA_019307165.1 Deltaproteobacteria bacterium
CAGGTAATCGGGCCTGACGTTCTGGAGGGCGTGGAATACATTTCCCTTCACTTTCCTGTTGGCTCGGTAAAGTCCCTGAAGCATTTTTTTGATTTCTTCTCTCTTGGACGAACCGGCCGTGGGGCAGCCCAGATCGATCCGGGGCCATGTCATGTCCCTGGCGTATCTCCGGATGACGTTCTCCTCCACAAGATACAGGGGCCGAATCACCGTCAGCCTGCCCTCGAAAAGGGGCTGAACGGGCAGCATGGTGCTGATGGAGGCGCCATAAAAGACATTGAGGAAAAAAGTCTCGATGATGTCGTCTTTGTGGTGACCGAAGGCGATTTTATTACACCCGAGTTCCCCGGCCATTTCAAAAAGGCGCTTCCGCCGCAGCCGGGCGCACAGAAAACAGGGGTTTTCCCTGTTTTCGGGGCCATGGGCCATGGGGCCGATGTCCGTCCTGATGATCCGGTGTGAAAATCCCTCCGACGTAAAGAATGCTTCCATCGAAGATGCCGAATCGGCGCCGAAACCAGGGTCCACATGAACAGCGGTAAGCCGGTAATCGATGGGAATTCGGCGGATCCGCTCCCGCAGCTGCCACAGGAGCGACATACTGTCTTTGCCTCCGGAGACAGCCGCCAACACGTGATCCCCGTCCGCGATCATGCCGTGACGGTGAATGGCTTTCCCCATGTAGCGTTTCAGTTCTTTGGCGGCGTAGCCCATTTGGAATCACCTTTTATGGCTCATAGTTTTGAGAAGAAACAGAGCGAAGGGAAACGGAGAGAAGTTTCAGTGTTCAGGTGTCAGGTGTCAGAAAAAAATTCGCCCATCCCTTCCAATTTTCAATGTTCAATCTTCAATTTTCAATGTCTCCCTTTAACCCGCAACCTGCAACGCGTAACCCGATACCGTTATCTGCTCCGCTCTCCGAACAGCTTGGTCCCGATGCGAACCATGGTCGCCCCTTCTTCCAGCGCAACTTTATAAGAATTGGACATGCCCATGGACAGGTGCATCATTTCGACACCGGCAAGTCCCAATTTTCTAATTTCTTCGAAAAGCGCCTTGGTCCGTTTGAAGGCGGGGCGCGCATCTTCCGGATCCCCGGAAAACGGGCCCATGGTCATGAGTCCCTTTACACGGATATGCTCCAGTTGGGAAACGATTCTGATCAGCTTGACGCACGCCTCCGGCATGACGCCCGCTTTCTGATGTTCCTCGCCGCTGTTGACCTCCACAAGCACAGGCATTATTTTGCCAATGTTTCCGCACGCCCGGTCTATGGCCCGAGCCAGTTTTTCGGAATCCACGGTCTCGATCATGTCGAATATGCTGACCGCCTTTTTAGCCTTGTTGCTCTGCAAATGGCCGATCAAATGCCATGCCACCCTATCGCCCACGATGGCGAAGGCCTTCTCCGCCTCCTGCACGTAATTCTCCCCCACGATACGGAGACCCGCATCAACAGCCGCCAGAATCTCTTCCGGGGTTCGCGTTTTGGCCGCGCCCACCAGCGTTACGCCATCCGGAAGTTCATTCAGTATTTCTTTTACATTTTCGCGAATCATTCCGATCCCCCCTTTGTGAAATTGATACTTCAAAATCTGCCAGGTGTAAAGCGCCCTGCTCCACCATCAACGCACCATCTTCCCGCCTTTTTCCAGCGGGGACATCCGGCACCTTGCCGGTGAACAGGAATGCCCCCAAAAAACCCGGTAAAAAGGCCGATGAGCGAATGGGACGATGGATTTGGGAATTGACTGTGCCCCGCCGCGGGGGAAGCCTATCTGTATTGCGGTTAAAACCGCTCCTACAAGAGCCCCCCGGGTGCCCTTTTCTTCCGAGGGGGCCATTGGAAGCAGACCATCGGTGATGCGCTCGGGCTTTGTCAGAAAAGAAAAAGGCTATCGAACGAAACTGCGCGCCATTGCCCCCTATGTCAGGACGTGGTAGTATCCTTACCAATGAGGCCTGTTCTTGAAGGCCGCCCCATTAAAAACACGTCATTAAACATTATTTTTTCTCGGGAGAAAAAATATGACACACGACATGCGAGGCCATTACGCGGAAAAGCATTCAGGGAAACAAGCCGTGGACCCGGAGGTGGCGGCGGCAATACGGCGACACGCCGAAAACGGCCGTATGTCCTGCGCGCAAGCTCATCGGCTTTCAAAGGAACTGAAAATCGAACCCGGGGCAATAGGGTTTCACCTCGACATGACGGAGACGCGGCTCACCCAATGTCAACTGGGGCTTTTCGGATATGGTCCGAAAAAGAAGATCGTTCAGCCCGCGGATGAGGTGGGTGAAGAACTGGAACATGCTGTCAAGGCCGCATTGGAAGGCGGAAAACTTTCCTGTAAAGCCGCCTGGGCCGTGGCGGATCGGCTGGGACTGAAAAAGTTGGATGTCTCGGCCGCCTGCGAAAAGCTGGGCATAAAGATTTCCCCCTGCCAGCTTGGGGCCTTTTCAGGCGGGGGCTCCAGCCAAACCTAAATAAACAATAAAAACTCTGTGTGAGAATTTTCAAAAAAAACCGCCATTCTCGATTCTAATTGTATTCGAGAATGGCGGCGTTAATGTTAACGTCAACTGCCCGATATTTGTTTAGACTGTACCCATCAGCAGCTGCAGGATGAGCCGCAGGCCGCGGCCACAGGCATATTGGATGAAATATTAAAACCCGATCCCATGGGGGAATTGACGTAATCCACCTTCACGGGTTTTATTCTGTCGAACAGGTCTTTCTCGATAACGTAGTTGATTTCCCGATCACCAAATAATTCGTCGCTATCTTTTAGCTCGTCCAGAGCCATGCCCAGGCTGGGCCCCGATCACCCACCTTGGGAAAGCATGATCCGAATATGCGGGATCTCATCCCTGTCCTTGAGAAAATCTTTTATCATATCGCTGGCTTTCTCGGTTACTTCAAACATATCGACCTCCATTATTCGCCTCCATTCGGCATTATATTTCCTACTGTTTCAGTTAACTTAAAACACGATGACCGTTTTGTCAATTAATGAGAAGAATTCAGGAAAAAGGTTTCATTTTTTCTTACCCATACACCCCTATTCCCCCTGATCCGAATTTCTTCACCTGCGCAAAGCCCCGGATTCACGTCGGATCAAACAGGTCAAAACGCCTCTCCGAGCCGCTGTCTCAACCATGTCAACACTTTGTCCAATTCCCCCCGCAACTCGCCCATGGCTCGCCCCCTGTGGCTGACTTGATTCTTTTCCTCCGTGGTCAGCTGCGCAAAGGTCTTTTGAAGTTGAGGATAATAAAAAAGCGGATCGTACCCGAATCCCAGGTCCCCAACGGGTTCCCTTGCTATGAGGCCCTCGCATTTTCCTTCATAGGTCAGGGCCGAGCCCCTGGGGACGGCAATGGAAATCACGCACACAAAGGCGGCCTTCCTATCCTCAACGGTTTCCATGGCCTTCAGGAGTTTAAGATTATTGTCTTCGTCCGTGGCCCTCTCTCCGGCATATCGGGCGGACTTCACACCCGGCAGACCGCCCAAGGTCTTTACGACCAGCCCGGAGTCATCGGCAATGGCCGGCATGCCGAGGACCCGTGCCGTAAAACTCGCCTTTTTGTAGGCATTTTCATCGAAGGTTTCTCCGTCTTCTTCCACCTCGGGAATCGGGCCGAAATCGTCCAGCCCCTTGATATCGATGTCGAAGCCGGCGGCCATCTGTCGAAACTCGGCGATCTTGCCCTTGTTCCTCGTGGCCAGCACCAGCGGCCAATCCAAATCCATAGTTTTGCCTCCCGAAATCGCCCCCATACCCGCGTTAGGGTAAAGTTGGTTTATATAAATGATAATTTCTCCGGAGGCAAGCGTTTTAGTGACTGGAATAATGGAATATTGGAATGCTTGAAAGATGGAATAAATCTCTCACAGAGACCATACGCCAGAGGTCGGAGATCAGAAATCAGAGATCAGCGCCGCCTCCGGCCTGGAACTCGGCCGGTCTAATCGACCAGGAATCTTCATGAAAGCGGCAATAACCATAGGCTCTATTAAGTCCCCCTTTGAAAAAGGGGGATTTGCCAACGGTTTTAAACCCCCTCTGCGAGGCTGTCCGACGACTGCCCAAATCCCAAAAAAACTCCTCCCCGCTTTGCCGCAACAATCTCGTTCATGATGTCCGGCTTCCCATCTCTTATCTTCCGTGTTATCCGTGTAATCCGTGGTTAAATATCTTGCTTTGAGGCAGGAGCTAAGGGCAAGGAGCATGGAGCATAGAGCATGGCGCATGGAGCAAAGAGCGGAGAGTAAAACCCGTAAGACCGACACCACCGCCCCACTGGTAATAAGAAAAACGGACGACCGTGGTGTAAAGTAACGTTAGGCAAAACCACAAAACACACCACAAGGAGGTCGTCCAATGAAAAAAATAGCATACCTGGGCATGGATGT